>CAMYUO010000277.1 GCA_947302065.1 uncultured Clostridia bacterium
CAAGGTGTTCTTTGTCAGCGAGCAGAAGGTCAGAGTCGGTGAGTATGTGAACGTTCTGGTCGATGACACGCTTGATTATGACCTTATCGGTTCGAGAGTTTAAGCTTTGAAAGTGAGATAATAACTAATGAATTTGCCTAACAAACTGACTGTGCTCAGAGTCATACTGATACCGTTCTTTCTTGTTTCGGTGCTGTGTTTCTTTGACGGGCACATGATATGCGCACTGGTGTTCTTTGCGCTGGCGTCGATAACGGATTTCCTTGACGGACGCATCGCAAGAAAGAACAACTTAGTGACGACATTCGGAAAGTTCCTTGACCCGCTGGCAGACAAACTGCTGGTCATGACGGCGCTTATCGCATTCGCTTTTGAGCGTTGGATAGACCCTGTGGCAGTTGTACTGATACTGTCGAGAGAGTTCATGGTAACGGGCTTGCGTCTGGTGGTCGCAAACGAAGGAGTCGTTGTGGCGGCAGGCATCTGGGGAAAGCTCAAAACAGCGTTCACGATGATAGCTCTGCTGGTGATAATGATTTTGCAGATCATACACCCCGATGCAAAGGGAAGCCCTGATCTTAACTGGGGAGCGCCTGTGTTCCTTGTGAACGAGGCACTTATCTGGGTAGCTGTGATACTTACGCTCGTTTCGGGTGCGGTATATCTCAGAGGATACTGGAAATACATCGATTCAAGTAAATAAACCGAACTTTAGCGGAGCATACGCACCGCATAATTGGGGAGGACCCTTTTGAAAAAGGGTCGCTCCCCAAACCCCACCCCTAAAACTTTTATTGCTTTTTCGGTATTAGGTGGGAGAGCCACCTAATACCGAAAAAGTAGTAAGGGTTCAGAGTGAGATATGAAGAAAGATTCTTTCAAGAGGTCTTCTCAATTGTACGGTTCGTATACATCACTAAAATTCAATTTATTGTTATGTGTTTCCGAAGAATAGAACACTTAGCAGGGTATGATGAAAAATCGGGATAATTTAATACCACAAATGCGTATCAGCAAGAGTAGCTTTTGTTATAATGCGTTACAGAGAGGGCATGGCGGTGAGAATGTCTGCGCAGGGCAAAGACGAAGTGCGGCTGACAGCAGGGGAGCAACAACGGCGCAAGCTCAGTATTCTTTCCCGCAGGTCTGCGTTAAAGACAAATGAGCCGTTTTTACGGAAAAAACGAAGTGGGACCGTAGGTCAATGATGACTTGCCTTCGCAGATGACAAAAGTCGTCTGTGAGGGCTTTTTTGTTTGCGCATAATGAAAACAAACATGACGAGGTAATTCTATGGGATTTATCAAGGAAATAAGAAAAGATCTGCGCTCGATAATGGAGCGTGACCCTGCGGCGAGCAGCGAGCTTGAGGTGCTGCTGACATACACGGGCGTTCACGCTGTTATCGTTCACCGTGCGGCGCACTGGTTCTACAAGCGTGGTCACAAGATCATCGCAAGGGTGATATCGCAGATAATGCGAGGAATCACGGGTATCGAGATACACCCGGGTGCAAAGATAGGCAAGGGTCTGCTTATCGACCACGGCAGCGGTGTGGTCATAGGTGAAACGGCGGAGATAGGCGACTATTGCCTGCTTTATCAGGGTTGCACGCTCGGCGGTACGGGCAAAGATCACGGCAAGCGTCACCCAACGCTCGGCAACAACGTTATGGTGGGCGCGGGCGCAAAGATACTCGGACCGTTCAAAGTCGGCGACAACGCAAAGATCGCAGCGAATGCGGTGGTTCTCAAGGAAGTTCCGCCGAACTCGACGGCGGTGGGCGTACCGGCAAGGATAGTCAGGCAAAACGGCAAGCGCACGCTCGATCTCGATCAGGTGCACATACCAGACCCTGTGGCTGCGGAGATAGCACGAAACAGAAAACGGCTCGCTGCGCTGGAAAAGCGCATAGCAGAACTTGAAGCGATACAAAATGGCAAGAAAAACAAGGAGGAAAAGTAAAATGCAGCTGTACAACACACTTTCACACAAAAAAGAGGAGTTCGTTCCGAATGAGGCAGGCAAGGTGGCAATGTACACCTGCGGTCCGACAGTTTATCACTATGCGCACATAGGCAACCTGCGCAGCTATATAATGGAGGACGTGCTTGAAAAGTATATGCGCTATGACGGACTTGACGTTAAGCGCGTTATGAACATAACAGACGTCGGACATCTGACCAGCGACGGCGACACGGGTGATGATAAGATGCTCAAGGGTGCAAAGAGAGAGCACAAGACGGTCATGGAGATAGCTGAGTTCTACACAAAGGCGTTCTTTGAGGACTGCGCTAAGCTGAACATCAAGACACCGGACGTTGTTGCACCTGCGACAAGCATGATAGACGAGTTCATCAGGGTCATCGGCGTGCTTATGGACAAGGGTTACGCTTACGAGGCAGGCGGAAATATCTATTTTGACACATCAAAGCTGGAGCAGTATTATGTGTTCGGCGATTTCAGCGAGGACGATCTCGAAGTCGGCGTGCGTGAGGGCGTTGAGGAGGACACGAACAAGCGCAACAAGGCGGATTTCGTGCTCTGGTTCACAAAGTCGAAGTTTGACGACCAGGAGCTGAAATGGGATTCACCGTGGGGTGTGGGATATCCCGGCTGGCACATCGAGTGCTCGTGCATCTCGATGAAGAACCTCGGTGAGTATCTCGATATCCACTGCGGCGGAATCGACAACGCTTTCCCGCATCACACAAACGAGATAGCACAGTCTGAGGCTTATCTCGGACACAAGTGGTGCAATTTCTGGTTCCATGTGCATCACCTCAACACGACGGGCGGAAAGATGAGCAAGTCAAAGGGCGAGTTCCTGACAGTCTCGCTGCTGGAGAGCAAGGGCTACGACCCTATCGTTTACAGATTCTTCTGCCTCCAGTCGCATTACAGAAAGAGCCTTGTTTTCTCCTACGAGAACCTTGACAACGCAAAGACTGCTTATGACAAGCTGGTGGCAAGGGTCGCACAGCCCAAAGCAGAGGGCGACACAAAGGGCATTGATGAGGCAAAGTTCAATGAGCTGAAACAGAATTTCAAGGACGCATTTGACAATGACATAAACACGGCGCTGGGCATCACTGCGCTGTATGATGCACTCAAGGCTGACACGAACGCCGCAACGAAGCTTGCGCTCGTAGAGGACTTTGACAAGGTGCTCTCGCTGGGTCTTATCGAACACGCTGAGAAGCTTGCAAAGCAGGACGAGGGCGAGGACATTCCCGAGGACATCAAGGCGCTCGTTGAACAGAGAGCCGAGGCGAGAAAGGCAAAGGACTTTGCAAAGGCTGACGCTCTGCGTGACGAGATAAGTGCAAAGGGCTGGGTCATCGAGGAGACTCGTCAGGGCACGAAGGTAAGACGCAAGTAAGGAAAGGACAGGACGATGAGCAAGGGAACGAAGGGCGGATATTCGCCCGACAAGAACAGGAACAAGACTATCGCACAGGTGTCTATCCTTGCGATATGCTTTGTGATGATAGCGGCGCTGACGGTAATGTTCAGCAATTTCTCAAAGAAAAAGGGCGAGGATTATC
>CAMYUO010000278.1 GCA_947302065.1 uncultured Clostridia bacterium
ATGGGAATGATATACGGCGGTCAGGTGCAGACGATGATGCCCAAGCTGCACAGTGCGAACTTTGAGGGAATGCAGCTGATACGCCCGATGTATCTTATCAGGGAAACGGAGATAAAGCGCTGGCGTGATTACAACGATCTGCACTTTCTGCAGTGTGCCTGCCGTTTCACAGAGCAGAACACGTCTGTTGGGCAGGCGGGCGAGTCGGACTCAAAGCGATTGGAGATAAAGCATCTTATCGCAGAACTGCAAAAGCGCAATCCGCAGATAGAGGCAAATATTTTCCGCAGCGTCGAGAACGTCAATCTCAACACGATAATCTCCTACAAGAAAAACGGCGAGATAACGCATTTCCTTGACGGATATAATGACTGAATCTGAAATATGAAAAAAGACCGCTTCGGTGATTTCCGAGGCGGTCTTTGTGATGTTAAAGTGTCTTTTCAAAGAGCACATATTCTTTTTTGTAGAGGATTATGTTTTCAAGATACCTTTCGGTGACCTTGCCTTTTTTGATAAGTGCGCCGATAGCAACTGCGCCGCGTTTGCAAAGCTGTTTGAATTCACACTGCACCAATGCAGAGCCGAGCCCGAGGTGGTTTCGGTCAACGCCGACATAGAGGATAACGAACCTTTTGCAGAAATGTCTGTTTTTCAATATCGACAGTATCTGAGGCAGACCTATCTTTCCGTTGAGCTTGTTGCTGTAATCGGGAATGCTTATCATAAAGCCGAGCAGCCTGCCGTTTTTATATGCGAGCTTGACCATTGAAAAGTCAAGGATCGACTTCAGGTCCTTGTACATCTCGCAGAAATCGTCCTCGGTTATGAACGAGAACACGGGGAAGTCGCTGTAAAGGTCGATGAGCAGATGATAGACCTCGTGGAGCTGTCTGTCCCATTGTGACTTTTCGGCAGAAACTATCCTGTAGCCTTTCTTTCGCAGGAAGTTATAGCGCTTGAGGTATTTTTCATCATCGTTGTCTTTTGTGCTCAGCTTTTTGTAAACGGTGGACACATATGTCTCGGCTATGGTATAGCCGTTTTTCTTCCACAGGTCAGGGTAGTAGGGCAGACCGTACGGCTCACCGAAATCTCTCGGCTCGTCAAAGCAGTTGGATTTCATACGGTAGCTCAGCCAGAAGCTCGCATCGACAGGACCTGTGAGCTTTTTGATGCCTTTTTGCTTTGCAAAGCTGTCTGCTGCATCCATGACAGCCTTTGCGGCGGCGTCATTGTTAATGCTCTCAAAAAAGCCGAGATACGCTTCGCCGCTGTCGTGATATATCGTGACCGCACATCGTGAGACGGGTTTTTCGTCACGGTAACAGATGAATGCTGTAAATGTGAAATACTTGCTGAGCGTGTGCTCGCCTTTTAGCAGGGCAAGCTCCTCGGCAGGCTTCTGCATAAGCGTTTGTTTGCTGTTGATGCGCTCAGGGAGTGCAAGAAAATCGTCAAATTCCTTTTCGGTAACAGTCTTTACCTGATACATTCTATTTGTCCTTTCTGCATATCCTTATCTTTCCGCTGTTTCCGTCAAGCTCGATGATGTCTCCGTCTTTTATCAGCTCGGCAGCGTCTTTAACGCCGACAACGGCAGGTATTTTAAGCTCTCGTGAGATTATCGCCGTGTGCGACAAAAGCGAGCCTTTTTCGCTGATGATGCCCTTTGAGCCTGAAAGCAGGAACACCCAGCCGGGATCGGTCATTTTTGCGACAAGTATCTTTCCCTTTGTTTCGGGCGGACAGCAGGCGTCTCTTACTACGACGGCTTCGCCTCGTGCTTTGCCCGCCGATGACGGTGTGCCGCAAAGGATATCCGAATCACCTGCGGCTTTTGAAACGCTGGTGCTGCCGTGCGGTGTTCTGTCAAATTCATCGCCCGAGAAGACGAGCCGTGAAAAAGCTGGCATCTTTGCAAATGACATATAGTCCTGTTTGCGTGCAGCGATCAGCCTGCGGAACTGCGACGGGTCGCCGGAGAATACCTCGTCGACGGTCAGATAGAAAACATCTCTGGTGTCATCTATGCTGCCGTTTTCAAAGAATATCCTGCCTGCACGCAGGAACATTGAGCGCACCATACCGTAAAGCCGTGTGCGGTCAAGACGTGATATCTCACGGTTCATTATGCCGACAGAGGCTTTGCCTGCAAGAAAGCGTATAAGGTGTTTCCTTGTGCGGATACCAGAAAGCAGCTGTTCGTTTTTGCTGCGGCTCTTTTTGAGTATCGAACGGCGTGATCTTTCAAATATCACGGGGTCGGATGAAAGATCGGCGATCTTTTTTATAAGCAGCAGCGGGCTTTCTCTGAAGGTGACCGTTTCAAGTTTCAGCTCCTCGGGCGAACGGTCGCCGTAGAGCGAGATATATCTGTAAAACTTCTTTCTGAATTCGGGATATGCTCTGAGCCTTTGTTCAAGCTGCCGTTCATCTTTCGAGGAACTGAGCTTTTCGAGCATTGCTCTGTCGGAAGAAGCGAGTATCATCATGGCTTTTATCGGTTTGAGGCTCTCGATGTTTGAGATGCCGCTGATAAAGTCGTTGACTTTTTTCTCTGCATCGGCTGCGCCCGAACGCTTTATCTGCGACTTCAGCAGACCTGTGAAAACGAACGCATAAAGGTCGTTGAGCAGGGTTATATCCCATATCGACAGCACCTTGTCAGAGAGCGTATCGTAAAGCTCTTTTATCTGCGCAAGGGTGATATCCTCGGTGAAATGCTCACGGAAATACTTCTGCATCTCGGGGAAAGATGCGTTGAGTTTCTCCATGTTCTTTCGCACGTTCAGTGCCTCGGAGACAACATTTTTGTATGTGCACAGGCGCTTGAATGCGGATATCCTTGCAAGGTCTTTTGCGACGTGCCTGTCGGAAACGCCCATCATATCCTGCCACAGAGGTATTATCCTGCTGTTCATCGGCAGCAGTGAGAGCAGCGTATACCAGTTGCTTATCTTGTAATAGACTCTGCCGTTTGCCGAGCCTGTCATATTGTAATAGGTGTTGTTGTATTTTTCGACAATGCGCCTGTCACGAAGAACTCTTCTTGCAAGGCCTTTGAAAACGCCGCAGTAGGCTTGCTTTACAAAAGATATCGTCAGCGGCAGGGAAATGCCGGGGTAGCTTTCGACGATGTTGCTGTTGTCAAGGATAAGCTCCTTGTCTGCGCTGATGGTCGTTATGGGTCTGACCTGAAGGATATAGATGCTTTTGCCCGAGACGGCAAATTCGATATCTATGAGTTTGCCGAAGCTCTTTTCGGCTTTTTCGCAAAGCCTGATGAGCCTGCGGATAAGCGCATCGGAGAGCGTCGGAGCATTCGTACTCGATTTTTCGGTGAAATACTTATTGTCATTGCGGTTAAAAAAGCAGGTGATAACATCTGTTTTTTCATCGACGACATTGTCGCCTGTGCCTTTGCCGCAGACGATAACGCTCTCGTTGAGAATGCCCTGCGGATTGGCAGAAAAGACAACGCCCGAGTGGTCTGCCGGCGCCATCTGCTGAATGATAACGGTCATAGACAGCTTCTT
>CAMYUO010000279.1 GCA_947302065.1 uncultured Clostridia bacterium
ATCTACACGATATCGAACACTCTTTCCCTACACGACGCTCTTCCGATCTCATTTCGCACGCCCTTGCGCTGATACGCAACAAGCGCTTCGGCGGGAACGTTTCGCCCGAAAGATGCGCTCTGCTTGCGATGTTCCACGATACGACCGAGATAATCACAGGCGACCTGCCCACACCGATAAAGTATTACAACAAGCAGATAAGAGGCGCTTATGAGGAAATAGAGGAAAACGCCAAGAACCAGCTGCTGAGCTATCTGCCCGACGACCTCAAGGACGACTATGAGCCGCTTTTCTGCAGAACAGAGGAAGAGGGCGAGCTTTGGGATATCGTCAAAGCAGCCGATAAGCTCTCGGCGCTGATAAAGTGTCTCGAAGAGCGCAAAATGGGAAATACAGACTTTGCATCTGCCGAAAAGGCGACACGAGCAGCCGTTGAGAAAATGGGTCTGCCCGAGGCAAAGGTCTTTCTTGACGAGTTCATACCCGCTTACGAGCTGACGCTTGATGAGCAGGCATGATCTGATTGGAGGTTCAAAGTGAAAAGCGATATTCTGGTTTCCGCGTCGCTGCTCGGCTGCGACCTTTCAAACCTTGCAGATGAAGTAAACAGAGCGCAGAACGCAGGCACAGACTGGCTGCATTTTGACGTTATGGACGGCATTTTCGTGCCGAACATCTCGTTCGGTCAGCCGATATTGCAGGCTGTCAAAAAGATTGCAAAAGTGCCGATTGATACCCACCTTATGATAAAAGACCCTATAAGATATGTTGAAGAGTTTGCTAAGGCAGGCTCGCATATGATAACCTTTCACGTCGAAGCAACGCATGAGCCGCTTATGGTCATCGACAGGATACACAGCTGCGGCGCAAAGGCAGGCATCTCCGTAAAGCCGGGAACACCCGTCGGTATGATAAAGGAGCTTATCCCGTATGTCGATATGGTGCTGATAATGACCGTTGAGCCGGGATTCGGCGGACAGGGTTTTATCCACGAAACGCTCAAAAAAGTCAGCATGACAAAAGCGATTGCCGAAGAATCAGGCAAAAAGATACGCATCGAGGTCGACGGCGGCATCAACGACAAGACCGCTGCCGAGTGCCGGAATGCAGGCGCAGACGTTCTCGTTTCAGGTTCGTATCTTTTCGGCGCAAAGGATATGGCTCAGGCGGTGCGCAGCGTCAGGGGTCATTGAGCTTACGAATAGTTTCTATGGGAGTGCGGGAAAGAAATTCCCCGTACTCCCTTATTTTTTGCATTCTGACCTCGTCGGCCTCAGCATCCTGCAAAGCAGGCTGTGCCGCAGCCCAACGCCGTGAACGGTCAAAAAGGCACAGCAGAAAGTATCTGACATTGTACTTGTAAAGCTCGCAGCAGCGCAGTTTTTCCGATATGCAGCAGGGAAGTGATGTGCAGAAATCTTTCAGCTGACGTGCATCGTCAAACATAAGCATAAGCTCTGTCTGTTCAATAGCTTTGCAGTTTGATGAAAGCTCAAAAACTATCCCGTCAAACACCTCGCTCACATCGCAGGAAACATCACCTGCGCTCAGGTCGATAAGCCCGAGCTGCGACAGGAACGCAGCAGTCCCCGAGATGAACAGCTGTGCATCGCTGCTGCCCGTGATAAGCTCGTGCGGCGTGAACCCGAGCTTTTTCATATCGGCTGTGCTCAGAAAAATCTTTGCGCTGCTTTGTGATGTAATGCTTATCTTCAAACCAAAAGACCCCTTGCAAGTATGCTTTTACAGCATATTCGCAAAGGGTCTGTTTTGTTAATCGCTACATATCTGCAAGCTCAGCCCACTCGTCCATCTTTTCCTCAATGGCATTTCTCGCCTCGTCGAGCTGAGAGCATTTTTCGTTTATCAGCGCATAATCCGAGGCTATCGCAGGGTCTGCTATCTCGCTTTCCAGCTGTGCGATGAGCTCTTCTGTCTGTTCTATCTCCTTTTCCAGCTGCCTTATGCGTTCACGCCTTTTTGCGTCGTTTGCACGCTGCTGCTTGCTGCGGTGAGACTGCTGCTTGCTCTGCTCATATGCAGCCTGTGCAGCCGCCTGCTTCTTTTCATTCTCTGCCGCCTGCAACGCCTGCTGCTGTGCAGCCACAGCCTCGGCATAGGCATCAAAGTCGCCCTCATATGAGTTGACCTCGTCAGCTTTTATCTCGATTATCCTGTCTGCGACCTTGTTGAGCAGGTATCTGTCGTGCGAAACGAGGATTATCGTGCCGCCGAACTCGGCAAGTGCGTTTTCAAGAACTTCTTTTGTCATCATATCAAGGTGGTTGGTCGGCTCGTCGAGGATAAGCACATTTGCCCTGTCCAGTGCCATCATCGCAAAATAAAGCTTTGCTCTCTCACCGCCCGAAATTACCGAAACAGGCTTGAAAACGTCTTCTCCACGTATAAGCACCGATGCGAGAACGTTCCTTGCATCGCCGTCAGAAAGCCTCGGGCGCTTGCGCTGTACCTCGCCGATGACCGTGTTGTGCCTGTCGAGAGCCGTGTGCTCCTGATCGAAATATGATATCTTAACGTTGTTTCCCCAGCTGATATTTCCGCTGTCGTGCGGGATAAGTCCCTGGATAAGCTTGAGCACCGAGGATTTGCCGATGCCGTTTGCACCGATGATGCCGACGTGTTCTCCACGCCGAATGTGCATATCAAGGCTGCTGATGAGCGTCTTTTTCTTGTCGCCCTCACCAACGACCAGCGGGCAGTTCACCACCCTGACGATGTCTTTTGTCGGCTCGATGTCGTATTCAAGCTTTATCTTCGGCGGCTGAGTGTACATCACAGGCTTGTCCACACGCTCTATGCGGTCAAGCATATGCTGTCGTGATTTCGCCATTTTCGCAGTTGATGCCCTGACCTTGTTTCGTGCGATGTAGTCCTCGAGCTTAGCGATCTCTTTCTGCTGCGCCTCATATTCTTTAAGCTGGCGCTCGTCACGCATCTTCTTTTGCAGCAGATAGGCGTTGTAATCGCCCTTGTACGAATAGATGTGACCCTGTGAGATCTCGCATATGCGTGTGCAGACCTTGTTGATAAAGTATCTGTCGTGCGAAACGATGAGCAGAGCGCCCTTGTAGCTTTTAAGATGATCTTCCAGCCACATCAGCGCCGCAAAATCAAGGTGGTTGGTCGGCTCGTCGAGAATGAGCAGGTTAGGCTCTTCGAGCAGCAGTTTGGCAAGTGCGAGCCTTGTCTTTTCGCCGCCCGACAGGGTAGCCACTATCTGCGATGTGTCGGTGTCCGCAAATCCCATTCCGCTGAGCACCTGCTTTATGCGCACATCCATGCGGTAGCCGTCTCTTGCCTCAAAATATGCACCAAGATGCGCATATTCCTCGCTTATGTTTTCAAGCTCGTCGCCCGATGCAGTTTCCATCTGCGCCGAAAGCTCCTTCATTCTCGCCTTTATCTCATAAAGCTCCGAAAAAGCGTCTTTCATCTCTTCAAGGATAGTCCTTTGCGTGTCAAGACCGCTGTTCTGGCGCAGATAGCCTATCGTCGCTTTTGAGCTGA
>CAMYUO010000280.1 GCA_947302065.1 uncultured Clostridia bacterium
GACCCGCCAGCCTTTTTTACGAGAAAAGGCTGGACCGAAAAACCTGTTATTATTGGTTGACTGCAAAAAGTGATAATCATTAAGGAGTTCAAAATGGTAGAATACTCATCACAAAACTCGGGAATGGAGTTTATAAATCAGTTCACACATTCGGGAAAGCCGGTGACGGATCTGAGCAGGGCAAGGCGCTTGCTCGCCGCTCTCGGTGACCCACAGGACAAGCTTGCGTTCGGTCACATCGCAGGCACGAACGGCAGGTCTGAAAACAGGCTGTTTCACCTCGCCGTTTATCCTGCGCTACAACGACCGCATACGCATCGACGGGTGTGATATTCCCGACGGGGAGCTTTCACAGATCGCCGAAAAAGTCCGCAAGGCTGTTGACGAACTGCCCGAAAAAGACGATTTTTCGCAGTTCGAGATAACGCAGGCTATCGCTTTTCTTTACTTTGTTAAGCACGCCTGCGACATCGTTGTGCTGGAAACAGGGTTGGGCGGTCTGCTCGACTGCACCAACGTCATCACCTCTCCCCTGCTGACAGTCATCACGACGATAGACCTTGACCACACGGCGATACTCGGTGACACGGTGGCTCAGATAGCTGCGCAGAAAGCCGGCATCATCAAGCCGGGCGTTCCCTGCGTGCTGAGTGCGAACAACCCCGATGAAGCAGTTGATGTGGTGCGTGCTGCGGCGCAGAAAAACGGCAGTCAGCTCGTTATCCCCGATATAACGACAGCTGTTGTCACTCACGCCGACCACTTCGGCTCACGGTTTGAATACTTCGGTCAGCAGTACACGCTGTCGATGGCAGGCATGCACCAGGTCACCAACGCACTGACAGTTATCGAGGGCTGCAAACTGCTTGCAGACAAGCTCGGCATATCACCGCAGAACATCGAATACGGCATCGAAAAAGCTGTGCTGCCTGCGAGGGTCGAGGTGCTTTGCAAAAAGCCGCTGACCATTCTCGACGGTGCGCACAACCCCGACGGTCTCGGTGCGCTCGCAAAGGTGCTTGAAAGCTGCAAAATGCGCTGCTGCGCCATTATCGGTATGTGCAGGGACAAGAACATCGACTCTGCCGTTTCAAAGCTGATTCCTTTTGTCGAGGAGTTTTACACTGTTGACGGTTTCTCGGACAGGGCGCTTGAAAAGGGCGAGCTTGCGCACAGGATAAACTCGCTCGGCGGAAAAGCACAGCCGTGCGGATTGCTGATAAACGTGCAGATAAAGGCTTTGCAGAAAACGCACCCGAACGATCTGATACTCATCTGCGGCTCGCTGTATCTTGCCGCAGAGGTGAATAACGCAAACAAAAAAAGCTGAGGTTTTTATGCCTCAGCTTTTATGATTGTGCAGAATTTGCTGGTATGTTATTGAGGTGTATTCTTTTGAGAGAGTCTTTCTTCAAATCTCACTCTGAGCCTTAGTCAAAATCAGGGATATAGGTCAAAGACCTATATCCCTGATTTTCATTAAAAGTTTTAGGGGTGGGGTTTGGGGATGAGACAGAGTAACCGTTACCACGGTTACTCCCGAGAGAATGGCAACGCCATTCTCGGCTTTATTCAAAAGGGTCCTCCCCAATTGCTCACCATCATATTATGTTCAGATCATTGATGCTTCCCAGCAGTCAGGAGCTTCGATGCCGAAGATCTTGAGGACTGTCGGAGCGACGTTTGCAAGACCGTACTTGGTGCTTTCTGCGTCGATTATCTCATACTTGTCCTTGCTTACGATGAAGAACGGCACTCTGTTGAGGGAGTGAGCTGTTCTTACATTGATCTCGCCCTTCTTGTTCTTTTCAAGCATCTCATCGGCGTTGCCGTGGTCTGCTGTGATAAGAACTGTGCAGTCATACTCCTCTGCGACTTTGAGCAGTCTTGTCAGACCGAGGTCAACTGCCTCGACAGCAACGAGTGTTGCGTCCATAGAGCCTGTGTGACCTACCATGTCGCCGTTAGGATAGTTGCATCTGATGAAATCGTACTTCTGCGACTTGATAGCCTCGATCATATCATCGGTGATCTCTGCGGACTTCATCCATGGTCTCTGATCGAAGGAAACGTTGTCCGAAGGGATCTCCTTCCAGGTTTCAAGCTCCTCGGAGAACTTCTCGGAGCGGTTGCCGTTCCAGAAATATGTAACGTGGCCGTACTTCTGTGTCTCGGAAACAGCGTAGGAATTGAGTCCTGCGTTTACGAGCACCTCGGAAAGAGTGTTCTTGATCTCAGGCGGATTTACAAGATAGTTGTTAGGTATCTTGAGGTCGCCGTCATACTCGAGCATACCTGCGTAGATAACGCTTGGAACTGTTCCTCTGTCGAAGAACTTGAAATCGTCCTTGCCGTCGAATGCCATAGAGATCTCAAGCGCTCTGTCACCTCTGAAATTGAACAGAACAACGCTGTCGTTGTCGTTTACCTTGCCGACAGGCTCACCGTCCTTTGCGATTACGAAAGGAGGAAGATCCTGGTCGATAGCCTCGGTCTCGCCTCTGAGTGCCTCAACTGCCTCAAGAGCTGTGCCGAACTGTCTGCCGATGCCGTGAACGTGTGTATCCCAGCCGAGCTTTACCATGCCCCAGTCAGCCTGATATCTGTCCATTGTGATCTTCATTCTTCCGCCGCCCGATGCGATCTGAGCGTCGAATGTGCTGTCGTTGAGTTCAGCGATGCACTTTTCAAGATCCTCGATATAGATAGGTGCGCTTGTTGCGGGAACGTCACGTCCGTCAAGCAGGATATGGCATCTTACCTTTGCAACGCCCTCTTTCTTGCACTGTGCAAGCATTGTTTTGAGGTGTGCGATGTTTGAATGTACGTTGCCGTCGGAGAGAAGTCCGAGGAAGTGGAACACAGAGCCGTTATCCTTTACGTTTGCAACGAGCTTTTTCCATGTTGCAGACTCGAACATCTTGCCGCTTGAGATAGACTCGTTAACGAGCTTTGCGCCCTGAGAATAGATCTGTCCGCAGCCGAGTGCGTTATGACCAACTTCGGAGTTGCCCATATCGTCATCAGAAGGCAGACCAACAGCGTCGCCGTGAGCCTTCAGTGTTGTGTGCGGGCACTCTTTCCACAGTCTGTCAAGGGTAGGTGTGTTAGCCTCTGTAACTGCATCGCCGAGGTGGGTCTGTGAGATGCCCACGCCGTCCATTACAACAAGTACAACTGTTTTTTTACTCATAATAGTTCTCCATTCTAATCACTTTTAAGTGAACTGAAATTAGCCTTCAACTGCTGCCTGAACGATGGTGTTGAAATCGTTAGCCTTGAGAGATGCGCCGCCGATAAGACCGCCGTCAACGTTCTCCTTGCTAAGCAGCTCAGCTGCGTTGCCGGCGTTCATAGATCCGCCGTACTGGATAGTAACAGCCTCTGCGGTAGCCTCGTCATAGAGCTTTGCGAGCATCTTTCTGATGAATGCGCAAACTTCCTCAGCCTGATCTGCTGTTGCGGTCTTGCCTGTGCCGATAGCCCATACAGGCTCATAAGCGATAACGATGTTCT
>CAMYUO010000281.1 GCA_947302065.1 uncultured Clostridia bacterium
CCACAAACCTGAGGTCATGATAATCAAGACCGATGACAACCTGAAAGTGCTCGTCAGCTTTTCAAGCTTTGCGGCACCTCAGGTGTATATGACTGCCAGAGCAGGCGACAGTCTCACGGCAGGTCAGCACATAGCAGATCTCAAGCTTGAGGACAACAATGAAAAAGCGTTTTTCGTTATCGTCGAAAACAGCGATAAGTTTGAAAAGTTCGCTATCCTCAAGGGCAAGACCGCTGCCGACAAGCCTGCGGCAAAGTATGAAATGTGATATTCTCAAATCACCCCGAAATGCGCAGTTTCGGGGTATTCTTATGCCTCGGCGCTGATGCGGCAGGGATGCGGAAAAACAAATTGTGAAAAATAGAAAAAAACTTTGTAAAACCCTGTACATTTGCGAAGTTTTGTGATATAATCATCGTGAGTATATGTGCGTATCAGGCACATACCGCTTAGTCTATCGAGAGGACGTGATGATAGGGTTGGAGCAGAAGCTTTCTTTGTATGGATTCAATAATCTTACGAAAACTCTTAGCTTTAATATCTATGATGTATGTTACGCAAAAACAGAAAGAGAACAGAAGGGCTATATTGCCTATATCGACGAACAGTATAATTCCGAGCGTCTCACAAAGATACTGTGCGATGTCACGGAAATGATCGGAGCCAGAGTGCTCAATATATCCAAGCAGGACTATGAGCCGCAGGGCGCATCGGTCAACGTTCTTATTGCCGAAAAGGCTCTGGACGATGATTCGATAGACCCGTCCTGCAATCAGGGAGTCCTTCCCGAGACTAAGCCAAGAACCGTAGCGGCTCATCTTGACAAGAGCCACGTTACAGTGCATACGTTCCCCGAGTATCACCCGGATAACTCTATCTCTACGTTCAGAGTGGATATAGACGTTTCGACCTGCGGAATGATCTCGCCGCTGAACGCTCTCAATTACCTTATTGGTAGCTTTGATTCGGACATTATCACGATAGACTACCGTGTCAGAGGCTTTACAAGAGATGTGCTGGGCAAGAAATTCTTTATCGACCACAAGATAACCTCGATACAGGATTATATCGACAGCGATACGCTGACAAGATACGATGCGATAGATGTCAATATGTATCAGTCCAACATCTTCCACACAAAGCTGCTGATAAAGGACATAGATGATAGAGATATACAGCGGAATGAATATTTATGATTAAAAGTGCCCGTATCAAGCACTAACAGATAAATCCCTAAGGAAGTGATGATTTGGCACTTTCGCAAAGCAGTGCGCCTATATATGAGGCTTTGACAAAGCACATGAAAAACCGTGTCGTAAGGCTTGACGTGCCGGGACACAAGGGCGGCAGGATGAACAAGCCGCTGAGAGATTTCCTCGGTGAGCCTTGCCTGAGGTGCGATGTAAATTCAATGAAAAATCTGGACAACCTTTGTCACCCGACAAGTGTTATCAGAGATGCGCAGGAGCTTGCAGCGCAGGCTTTCGGCGCAAAGCACGCATTTTTCATCGTAAACGGAACAACAGCTGCCGTGCAGACAATGGTTTTCACCGCCTGCAAGGCAGGAGAGAAAATAATAATGCCCCGAAATGTTCACCGCAGCGCTATCAATGCGCTGGTGGTCTGCGGAGCTGTGCCCGTTTATGTAAACCCCGGAACTAACAAGCGCCTCGGCATCCCTCTCGGAATGAGTGTCGAGGACGTTGAAAAAGCAATTGAAGAGAACCCCGATGCAAAAGCCGTGCTGGTCAACAACCCTACTTATTACGGCATCTGCTCGGATATCAGGAGGATCGTCGAGATCGCCCACGCACACGGTATGCTTGTGCTTGCGGACGAAGCTCACGGAACTCATTTTTATTTTGGAGAGAACCTGCCGACAAATGCAATGGCAGCTGGTGCGGATATGGCAGCCGTGTCTATCCACAAAACAGGCGGCAGCCTTACACAGTCGTCACTGCTGCTTTGCGGCAAGAGCGTGTCTGAGGGCTATGTCCGTCAGATAATCAACCTTACGCAGACGACCAGCGGCTCTTATCTGCTGATGGTGTCGCTTGATATGGCAAGAAGAAACCTTGCGCTCAACGGAAAGGATCTTTTTGCAAAAGCCTGTGATTATGTCAGCTACGCAAGAGGCGAGATCAATAAGATCGGCGGCTATTACGCATTCGGACAGGATCTTGTCAACGGAAAGGACGTTTTTGCATTTGACGACACAAAGCTGTCGGTGCACACAAGAGCTGTCGGGCTTGCAGGAGTTGAGGTATATGACCTGCTGCGTGACGAGTACGATATTCAGATAGAATTCGGCGACATCGGAAATATCCTTGCGATAGTTTCCGCAGGGGACAGAGAGCTTGAAATAGAGCGCTTCATCTCGTCGCTTTCAGAGATAAAAAGGCTTTATTCCAAAGACCCTGCGGGGCTTTTCGACCACGAGTATATCAACCCGATAGTCAGGGTCACACCGCAGAAAGCCTTTTATAGCGAGAAAAAAGCCGTACCGGTCGGTGACAGCTGCGGAAAGGTCTGCGCCGAGTTCGTGATGTGCTATCCGCCGGGCATACCGATACTTGCACCTGGCGAAATGATAACCAAAGAGATAATCGACTATATCAACTACTGCAAGCAAAAAGGCTGCCTTATGACAGGCACGGAGGACTTGGAGATAAACTATATCAATGTTATAGATGAGTGATTTTCAAGGAGGTTTTGCAAATGCCGGATAATGAAAGCTACCATCGCCTTATATCAAATCAGGTGAGGTTCGGCTTCGGCTGGAAAACGATAGACGGCAAAAAGGTGTACTATGCGTGGCACGGCGCTCCGAACCGGAATGACGACTTTATCACGACAGCCGAGATAACCCTTGCCGAGTTCGATCAGATCGACCGTGAATATCCCAATGAGATAATCGCTCACAGGGAACAGGCGGAAGTGTTCCGCAAAAAGTACATCGAGGGTCATAGAATAATCAGCAAAGCCTGGAACAGAATTTTTGTGCAGTGAAAGGAGAACCTACTTTGGACTTGTGGTTTACCGAAAAACACACCGATGATGTGAATTTCACAATAAAAGTTAAAAAACAGCTTTACAGCGGCAAAAGCTATTATCAGCAGATAGACGTTTTTGATACCTACGAGTTCGGCAGAGTGCTGGTGCTCGACGGTTTCGTTATGCTCACCGAAAAGGACGAGTATATCTATCACGAAATGGTGACCGCTGTGCCAATGGCTGTCAATCCCGATATCAAAAACGTGCTCGTTATAGGCGCAGGCGACGGCGGTACTATCCGTGAGCTTACACGCTATAACGGCATCGAAAGAATAGATATGGTGGAGATAGACGAGCAGGTAGTGGAAGTCTGCAAGGAGTATCTGCCGCAGACAGCCTGCAAATTCGACGACGAAAGGGTCAACCTGTTCTTTGAGGACGGACTTAAATTCGTGCGCAGAAAAGAGAACGAATATGATCTTATAATAGTTGACTCCACCGACCCGTTCGGTCCG
>CAMYUO010000282.1 GCA_947302065.1 uncultured Clostridia bacterium
TGGCACTTATTACGCTTATGGCGCAGATAGGGTGCTTTGTTCCGGCTGATTATGCCAAGATCTCTGTCGTGGATCAGATATTTACAAGAATAGGTGCTTCTGATGACCTGACCGCAGGACAATCTACTTTTATGGTCGAAATGGCTGAGGTCGCCGACATCGTCAAGCATGCGACAAAGAACAGCCTTGTCATTCTTGATGAGGTAGGGCGCGGAACATCTACTTTTGATGGTATATCTATTGCGAGAGCTGTTTCCGAGTATATATCCACATCTCGCTCACTTGGCTGCAAGACTCTGTTTGCAACTCATTATCACGAGCTGATATGCCTTGAAAATGAGCTTGTGGGCGTAAGGAATTTCTCTGTCGCTGTCAAGAGGCAGGGCGATACTATCAAGTTCCTGCGCAAGATCGTTCCCGGCGGCGTGGACGAGAGCTACGGTATCGAGGTCGCTAAGCTTGCAGGTCTGCCTGACAAGATAATAAAGCGAGCAAAGTCTCTGCTCACCGAGCTTGAAGATGAAAATCGCAAAGCTCAGGCTGCCGTTGAAAAGGTCGACGCAGGGCAGGTATCATTTGAAAAGATCAACGATTCGATCGTTGTCGATAGATTGAGGAAAACCAATATTGATGAGCTGTCTGATGATGAGCTTCGTGGCTTTATAAAGGAGCTTACGACTTATCTTTAAAGACTTAGAAAGGAAAGAAAATGTCCGAGATCAGAGTTCTTAGCAAGGAGGTCTCCGAGCTTATCGCTGCAGGCGAAGTCATTGACAGACCTGCTTCGGTAGTCAAGGAACTTCTTGAAAACGCTGTTGATGCAGGCGCAAATGTTATTACGGTCGAGATCAAAAACGGAGGCAGAACATATCTGCGTGTTACCGATAACGGAAAGGGTATTTCCGCTGAGGATCTTCCGACTGCATTTTTGCGCCACGCAACAAGCAAGATCACCGATAAGAACGATCTTGAAAAGATACTAACTCTTGGATTCAGAGGTGAGGCACTTGCCTCGATATGTGCTGTTGCAAGGGTCAGCGTTCTGACTAAGCGTGTCGGTGACGATCTTGGTACGCATTACGAGATCGAGGGCGGCGAAGAAAAGGTCAACGAGCAAAGCGGCTGTCCGGATGGTACGACTTTCGTTGTAAGAGACCTGTTCTATAACGTTCCCGCAAGACTTAAGTTCTTGAAAAAAGATACCACCGAGGGCAACTATGTTGCTGAGATAGTTACAAAGCTTACTCTTTCTCACCCGGAGATATCTTTCAAATTCATAAGGGACAATAAAGTTGAGCTGCTTTCGGCAGGTGACGGAAAAACATATTCTGCAGTATACTCTGTATTCGGCAGGGAATTTGCATCTTCGCTTGTGCCTGTTGATTATACCTGGAAGGGTGTACACATCGGTGGCTTTACGGTCAGACCGCTTGAGTCAAAATCAAACAGAAAATTTCAGAATTTCTTTGTCAACAGCAGATATATCAAATCGCTTGCTTGCTCGTGTGCGCTTGAAGATGCTTACCGAAATCAGATCATGGTCGGCAAGTTCCCGGCATGTGTGCTGTATATAGACATTGCTCCGGATACTGTCGATGTCAATGTTCATCCGACAAAGATACAGGTCAGATTTTCTAATGAAAGCCTTATGCATGAGGCTGTTTACTTTGCTGTCAAAGATGCATTGCTCAAAAATGACAAGCCTAATGAGATCAAGTTTGAGAGCAAGCGAAACTTTACAGATAAAGAGCTTTACAGCGTAACTCAGGATCCCGGCGTGCAGATGAGATTTGCTCAGCCTGAGCCTGCGGTCAAGCCACAGCAGCCGATCCAGCCTGCTGTGCCGGCACAGCCTCAGCACTATAGCTATGCTGCGCAGACTCCATCTGTGACGGAGAGCGTTAAGAGCGTGCCTGAGACTCATTATACCCAGTCGGTTTCTCAACCTGCTGCACCGGTTCCGCCTGCAAGTCCGGCGCCTGCTGCTAAACCGCAGAGCCGACTTACCGTTGAAGAGGTCAATAGGATCGTCAGCGAGATACCGCTGCCTAAAGATGAGGACGATAGAAAGTTCAAGTATATTGCTGATCAAAGCTTTGAAAAGAAGATAGAGCAGCCTGTTGTAGTAGAGGACTTTGAGGAAAAGCCGAGACCTGTCGTTATCGGTGAGCTTTTCAGGACTTTCGTCGTGGCACAGTGCGGTGATGAGATGATCCTTATGGATAAGCACGCAGCTCACGAGAGATATATTTTTGAAAAGATAAAGGATGATAAGAACCAGCTTGACCCTCAGATGCTGCTTGAGCCTGTAATGGTCGTTCTGCCTTACGATGAGTACGATGCGCTTTCTCATAACGTTGAAAAGGTCAGGGAACTCGGCTTTGAGATAGAGCCTGATGTTGCGCCGACAATTGCAGTCAAAGGCGTGCCGATAATTCTCGGCGACGAAAACCCGAGCGAGGTCATAAGCGAGCTTGCCAAGAATTTCATTGCAAATAAGCTTGACCCACAGATTGAGCTCTTTGATGACCTTTATCATTCGCTTGCCTGCAAAGCTGCGATCAAAGCGCACGACAAATCAAGTATTCTTGAGCTCCAGGCTTTGCTTGACAAGGTTTATGATAATGATGATATCAGGTATTGTCCTCACGGGAGGCCTGTTATGATAAAGCTCTCCAAAAGAGAGATAGAAAAACAGTTCAGACGGATAGTCTGAACCGAAAGGAAGGTGTCGGACGTGAATAAGATCCCTCTGATAGTTGTTTGCGGACCGACGGCTTCGGGTAAAACGGCTGTTGCCGTAGAGCTTGCCAAGAAGTATAACGGGGAAGTCGTATCAGCCGATTCGATGCAGATATACAAAGGACTGAGCATATCAACTGCGAAGCCCAGTGAACAGGAGATGCAGGGGATACCACACCATCTTATCGACTTTCTTGAGCCGGATCAGCCGTTCTCTGTTGCTGATTATGTTCAGAAAGCAGGAGAGATCATCGCTGATATATATGCAAGAAAGAAAATGGCGATCCTTTGCGGCGGTACAGGACTGTATATTTCCTCGCTCGTTGAGAATGTCAGGTTCGATGACACGGGCAGTGATGAAACGATACGAAAAAGGCTGTCCGATGAGGCAGAAAACAAAGGAAATCACTATTTGTGGGAGAGACTTGCACAGATTGACCCCGAAACTGCTGAAAAAGTGCATGAAAACAATCTGCCAAGGGTCATAAGAGCTCTTGAGGTCTATGAGATCACCGGAGTTAAGCTCTCGGAGCATAAGATCAACAGCAGACGTGAACCGTCACCTTATGATACTTGTATTATCGGGCTTACCTGTGCTGACAGGAACAAGCTCTACGATAAGATCAACCGCCGTGTTGATGTTATGCTTGAAAACGGGCTTGTCAATGAGTGCAGGACTGTTTATGAGAGTGGCGAGCTTAAAACTGCCTGTCAGGCGATAGGTTTCAAGGAACTTATCCCATATTTCGAAGGCGAG
>CAMYUO010000283.1 GCA_947302065.1 uncultured Clostridia bacterium
GTACCGGAAGAAGAAAGCATTCTGTTGCCCGTGTTCGTGTTTACGAGGGTACAGGTAAGATCACAATAAACGGAAGAGATATCGACGATTACTTCGGACTTGAAACACTCAAGCTGATCGTTCGTCAGCCATTCGGTGTAACAAACACTGTTGACAAGTACGACATCGTTTGCACAGTTGCAGGCGGCGGAGTTACAGGTCAAGCCGGTGCTATCAGACACGGTCTTTCAAGAGCTCTTCTCCAGGCAAATGACGAGTTCCGTCCTCTGCTGAAGAAGGAAGGCTTCCTGACAAGAGACCCAAGAATGAAGGAAAGAAAGAAGTACGGCTTGAAAGCAGCTCGTCGTGCTCCTCAGTTCTCAAAGAGATAATCTTTCACCAATTACAAACCTCTATATTTCCCGCTTTTGCGGGAGATATGGGGTTTTATTTTATGCCCGATCCTGCAAATCCTTTATTTCCATCACGAATTCCATTTGGCTTTACAGACTAACTATAACCGCTGAGAGAACATTCCCTCAGCGGTCTGATTTTTATTCTTTTCAAAAGACCACTAAACATACAAGATCCCCTGAAACTGATGTTCAGGGGATCTGCCGTCTGTTATGCTATTTTTGAAATACCGGTATGATCAGTACCAGCCGCCGAGGCTTCCGCCGCTGCCTATCTGCTTGTTCGACAGATTTACCTTGCAGTATTCTTCCGGAGCCGACTTCTTGTCATCGCTGTCCTTGTAGATAGTGTCCCAGGTACCTGTACCAACGAAGTGTGCTGTGCTGCTTGTGTTAACAACATAGTTTCCGCCGATATAGGTAACGAGTATGCCGTTTCTGTAAAGCTGCATCATACGCACGGTGCCTGTTGTGTTATAAACAACTACAAGTCCGAAATTAGTGTCATTCTCCTTGAGATACTTTTTGCAGTTTTTGGAGTTCGAATTGTAGCTCATAGGGTTTACTCTCTTACCCTTATCCCAGGTCTCAGTGAACGTATGGTCCAAAGCTCTTGCTATGACGTAGTCAACAGCCTGTGAACCGGTAGCATTCTGTCCGTTATTCGTCTTGTAAACATTCCAGCTCAGATTCGTGAAAGCACCAACTATCTCATAATCTCTGTCCTGAAAACCCTTTTTGGTCTCCTGGTCAAGATAGAGGACCTTGTTGAATGCTGCAGACGTATCATGGTCTGTGTTTACCAGATGATCTACCAGTGAACTCTCGATCGCAGTCATAACAGTTCTTGCATCTGCGATCGCAGCTTTGATACGAGCCTTTTTAACGTAGTTCATCATAGTCGGTATAAGTATAGCACCCAGAACGCCTAAAATGGCAATTACCATTATCAATTCGACCAGCGTAAAGCCTTTCTTGTTTTCATTTTTTTGTTTCATAAAATCAGCCCTTTCCTTCCTGATTTGTTTCCACTTTTGGAAACAACCTTTATAATTCCTTAGCTATATTATAGCACAATAGTGCATATTATTCAACTTTTTTAACGCACTTTTGTATACCTGCACAAAAAAGCCTCGTTTGTTTCCACAGATTAACTAAAACATAAGTTGACTGATTTTATTAATTCAAAGTCGAAAACGCTTTCGTTTACAATTTCTGCCTGTATGGTTTTATCATTTTATCAATTCCAAATTTCTCCTATAATTTCCAGCAACACAGCCGCCGACTCTGCTGCCGAAAACCAGAGCATATTTGTAAAGAATTCCAACAAATCAACAGACAGATATTGAATTTGACCATGCAATATGTTATAATGAAATTTGAATGAAAAAATGAGGAAAGATGAGATAATGGATAAATTGGCTGAAATGTACATCACCCTGCTGCCTGTGATCCTGGCGGGCATAATGAATATGGTGTGGTGCAAGATAAAACTCTGCGACTGCCTGAAAAAGCCTGTCGATCTCGGCAGAAACTTCAAGGACGGCAGGCGCATCTTCGGCGACAACAAGACGTTCAAAGGCTTTGTCGGAATGGTCATATTCGGCGTGATATTCACAGTGCTGTGGGGTCTTGTGTGTTCTGACGGCTCTTATGCCGCATCACACAACTACTTTTACAGAAACTTCGACAATACCCTGCTTTACAACGTGCTCATCGGTGCGCTCAGCGGCTTGGCATATGCGCTGTTTGAGCTGCCCAACAGCTTTCTGAAAAGACGCCTTGGCATCACGCCGGGCAAAAACGATATCAGCGGTGCAAAAAGGGTGTTTTTCGTATTTCTGGACCAGGCAGATTCTATCTTCGGCTGTGTTCTGGTCGTGTGCATATTCTGCCCTATGCCGATATGGTTTTACTTTGTCTATGTGCTGGTGGGAGCGTTCACGCATATCATTCTCAATATGCTTTTGTATTTCTGCCACCTGAGAAAAAATATGTTCTGATCGGAAGGAATAGATAAATGGATATTTTTACTCTCGGAGAAAAGTTAGATGCCCGGGAAACGGGCAACAAAGCGGCTTTTCTTTCGCTTATGAAACACAGCGGCTTCAACGTTCCGGGCGGAATAGTCCTCGGCAAAAACATCTTTGTCGAGACTATGTCATCAAACGCCGGAACGGAAAAACTTCTGCACTTGCTGACACCCGAAAACGCAAAGGAAACATCTGAAAAACTGACTCAGCTTTATTCGGGTGCTTGTCTGCCCGAGCAGATAACCGCACAAATTGCGAAGCTCACAGACCCGGATAAAAAATACGCCGTCAGAAGCAGCGGCATAAAGGAAGACCTCGAAGGCTTCTCTTTCGCAGGTCAGTACGATACTTTCATAAACATCAGCGGCGCAGAAAACATCGCAAAAGCCGTTATCAGATGCTATCTGTCCGCCTTTTCCGAAACGGTGCTGTCTTATCTTGCGGTAAGCGGCCTGACCGCCGAAAACACCGCGATGGCAGTCGTTATTCAGGAAATGGTCGATTCCGAGATAAGCGGCGTTGCCTTTACCGTCAACCCGATGACAGGCAATGACAAGGAAATATGCGCCGAGGTCACACAAGGACAGGGCGAGAACCTCGTCAGCGGCAAAGTCGCAGCCGAAAGCTATCACTATGATTGGTGGAACGAAAAGACCACCCTTTCGGGCGGACAGCTTCTGTCCGAAGACAAGCTCAAAGAGCTTGCAGATACCGCACTTAAAATTCAGCAGTTTTTCGGCTATCCCTGCGATATAGAATTTGCCTATGAGGCAGGCAGACTGTATATCCTGCAGGCAAGAGCAATAACAAGAATACTTTACAGCGGCATCAAAGACCAGTGGACAACTGCCGATTTCAAGGACGGCGGCGTTTCAGCGACCGTCTGCACGCCGTATATGTGGAGCCTTTACGAATACATATGGGAAAACGAACTGAGAAAATTCCTGATAGAATCCAAGATACTCAAAGCGTCTGAGATAGACAAGAAGCTCGGCGAAATGTTCTACGGCAGGCCCTACT
>CAMYUO010000284.1 GCA_947302065.1 uncultured Clostridia bacterium
GACAAAACAAAGAAAGTGTGCTATAATTGTAACAATGAATCAAACAGCGAAAGGACAGTTACAAATATGATGCACGAAAAATCCTGTGGTGCCATAGTTTACAGGAAATATCACGGCAATACCGAGATCCTGCTCATCAAGCACATCAACAGCGGTCACTGGTCATTCCCTAAAGGACACGTTGAGGAGGGCGAGACCGAAGAGGAGACCGCCAAGCGTGAGATAATGGAGGAAACAGGTATCGACGTAAACCTTGACACTACTTTCAGGGAGATTGTGACCTATTCTCCCAAAAAGGACACACAGAAAAATGTTGTCTATTTCATCGGCAAGGCCAAGAATACCGATTATCGTCCGCAGGAGGACGAGATCGCCGAGATCCGCTGGGTCGAGATCGGCAGAGCAGGCAAGGTGCTCGCCTATGAGAATGACCGCAGCATCGTCAACAAGGCGAAGAAATTCATTATCTGACACAGACAAGCATAAAGCTCCCCATATGATAGGGGAGCTTTTAGTTTTGTAAATTTCTGATGAATATGCTGGACACAGCAGCGTGGTCGGTGTGCAAATTGCACATTGCGGAAAATCGGGCATTGTCGGGCAAAAACACCGCATCTAAGCTGGGAAATACCGCCAATACGCCGGATTTGTATAAATATTCTGTGAATAAGCACAAAGAAATCGCCGAATAATGTCCGAATTTTTATGAAAAGCTACGAAATATGCACGCAAAGTTTGACAAAACGGCGTAAATAGGTTATAATATCACCATAGCAAAGATCCAACGACGTATTAAAACGGAGGTAATGAAAATGACAAAGGCAGAATTGCTCAGTGCTATCGCTAAGAAGGGCGGTTACACAAAGAAAGATGCTGAAAAGGCACTCGACGCTGTTATCGGCACAGTAACAGACACACTGGCAAAGGGCGAGAAGGTTTCCATTTCCGGCTTCGGCGCATTTGAGGTAAGACAGAGAGCTGCTAAGGATTCGATCAATCCTCAGACAAAGAAGAAGATCCACATCGCTGCTAAGAAGGTTCCTGCTTTCAAGGCTGGCAAGGCTCTCAAGGATGTTGTTAACAAGTAATTTATTAGAAGATAAGGAGTGTTTTTGACATGGCAGTAAAGAAGAACGCAGCTGCTGATGCAGCTAAGGTTGAAAAGAAAGTTGAAGCTGTAAAGGAAGCAGCTACTGAGAAGAAGGCTCCTGCAAAGGCAGCAGCTAAGAAGCCTGCAGCTAAGAAGACCGCTGCAAAGAAGGCTCCTGCAAAGAAGGCAGCAGCTAAGAAGGAGACAGGCGACAAGGTCGTTCTCCAGTACAACGGCAAGGACATCGAGATGAAGGCTGTTGTTGAGGCTTGCAAGGCTGACTACAAGGCAAAGGGTCACAAGACCGCTAACAACGTAGTTGTATACGTTAAGCCTGAGGATGACACTGCTTACTACACCGTAGGCGGCAAGGGCGCAGAGGACTTCAAGGTAGACCTCTAATAGCTATCCGATAGTACATTAAAAGAGCTGTCACACATTGTGGCAGCTCTTTTTTTGCCGCAGCGGCGGCGCGCTTGTTTTGGGGGCTTTGCGGTCAATGCCCCTGACCGTTCGCAAGCAACCGCTCCACCCCTTCGGACACAACTTCATAGAAAGAACGACACTTTATCAAAGTAACGCCCGGAGCGACACAAAAGCATGTTCATCTCAAACCGATATGCGACGGACAAGCGCCGTGCGCGCGAGCACAAAAAGAGCACCCTTGCGAGTGCTCTTAGCCCTTATTTCAATAACTCCAAAAAGAATCAGCTTGCTTTGTTGACAGTCTGCTTGATCCTGTTGTCAGCAACGCCGTGCTTAACTCTATCTTCAACCTCAGCTCTCTTTGCATTGTTGAATCTGTCCAGAGTACCTACAAGATAACCAGTGATCCTTCTTATTCTCTGGAACGGAACATCTGCAAAATGATAGTCAACATCAACGAAATCGCCGTCAAGCTTCAGATCAATAGACTCGATAGTCTTTTCAGGGTAAAGCTCATGCGCTCTGTTTATATATGCATTGATCTCTGCCTGTGAAAGCTTACCGTTTATTACATTAACACTAACCATTTTTAACAACCTCTCTCCATTTTTCTCATTACACCCATTCCTCAGTACATTTTGTGAATGTAAAATTATAATAACACAAGATGTGGTATTTGTCAAGCAAAGATTGTGTAAATGTTGCACAAAAATGAACGAGATTTTTTGACAAATCAAGCATAGTCCTTGTCGATATTTATCACGCAGCAGTAGCGTGGATCAAGCGCAGATACCGATACTGAAACGTTTTCGCGCACTTCGGCGTCTGTCATTGACAGCCCGAAAGGCACCACGACATCAAAGATGAGATTATCTCTGTCGACTCCGTCGGTCATTCTGAAATCGTGGATAGACATTCTCTCGTCTATGTTTCTGACTATTTCTGCCACCTGTGCCTTGATAGCCATTGCCTTTTCGTCGTTGACGGCAACGGGATCCATATGTATCGTCACAAGGCATTTGTATTTTTTCTTGAGCTGATCCTCGATCATGTCGATAAGCTCGTGTGCGGCGTTAAAATTCATCTCCATCGGCACTTCGGCGTGCATTGAGATTATCAGGTTGCCGACACCGTAATCGTGAACTATCATATCGTGCGTGCCGACGATGTCGGGATAGCACTCAACAGCGGCGGTTATCTCATCGACGAGCTCTTTGTCGGGCTTTGTACCCAGAAGCGGCGTAAGGCTCTCTCTGAACGTGTTGATACCGCTGTACACGATGAACAGCGCAACTGCGAGACCGATATAGCTGTCGATGTTCACGCCTGCAAAATAGAACACCATCATCGCAACGATGACCGCAGAGGTCGATATGCAGTCCGAGAGCGAATCGACAGCGGTAGCTTTCATCGAGGTGGAGTTTATCTTTTTGCCGAGCGAATGGTTGAAAACGCTCATCCACAGCTTGACGAGCACCGATGTGATGAGTATGCCCAGCGTCAGCCACGAGAATTTGATTTCATCGGGCTTTATTATCTTGCCTATCGAGCCTTTTGCAAGCTCAAAGCCCATGAGCAGTATAAAGAACGAAATGACGAGTCCCGAGACGTATTCCATTCTGCCGTGACCGAACGGGTGCTCCTCATCGGCAGGCTGAGCCGCCATTTTAAAGCCGACGAGCGACATTATCGACGAGCCTGCATCAGACAGGTTGTTGAACGCATCTGCGGTCACGGAGATAGCGCCCGAGAGCAGTCCTGCGATGAATTTGCCTGCAAAAAGCAGAACGTTGAGCACGATGCCCGTGATAGACCCGAGATAGCCGTAGCGTGTGCGCACAGCAGGGTCTTTGACGTTTTCGTGGTCTTTTACGAATATACTGACCAGAAGTCTTGTCATTGTTCGTCAGCTCCTTCTGAACTATCT
>CAMYUO010000285.1 GCA_947302065.1 uncultured Clostridia bacterium
CTGAACTCGTTGAAAACTTCCTTTGTAACGTTCGTATCGCTGCCTGTGGACATTATCTCATAGAGATTGTAGAGGTTATCCTTTGTAACGGCAGCCTGTCTGAATCCGTTGTTAATTATCTGCTCGAGCGCAGCGCTGAGAAATTCGAGGTTGCCCTCTTTTTTATTGTTGAAAATATCAAGTGTGGCAAGATTGTTTATCTGTCTGCCCGAAAGGGTAACAAGGTCGCCTTTCTGGATAGAGATGTCGTCACGGTTGCTCTCCTGCGAGATATAGTAAAGCTCCTGCGGTGCAGTATAGGATATTCCGCCCATAAAGTCGGTGACCTGCTCGAATGCCGAGTCGGTAACGGTCATATAATACTCGATAGGGATACCGCCGAGATTATCCGAAGCCTTGTTTCTCAGAAGTGCAGCTCCGCCGCTCTGGAATATCTCACGGTAGTTCTGTCCGTCGCTCGTCTTTGTCAGGTCAGACTGCGGAACGAGAGATATCTCCTTATTGAACGGGTCAACTCTCATAATGCACATATCACGGAAGTCGCCCTCGTCGCTGACTCTCGCAAACATTATGCTCACCGTTCTGGTGCTGTCCCTTTTGGAATCTCCCGATCCGGACTTGAACACCTCATACTTGTTGAGCAGGTAGTAGGATACTCCGCCAACAAGCGAAAGGGCAAGCAGAAGTGTTATAAAATACACCAGCGCAACAGGCGCCTGCGATCTTTTTTTCTTTGTCTTTGCCATCTGATATATCTCCTTAATCCGAAAAAATCGGAAAAATTTTTATAAAGCCTATTGAACTTATTGCCGTTTGGGTGTAAACTATATAGGTAAGCTGTCATCGGAGAGCAGCTCAAGAGTTTTTTGCTTTTCGCTGCCTGTGTCAGTGTCGATATAAAGATGCGGATTCTTTTCAAGCGAGATTATCTTCATCTCAAGACCCGCACGCTTAGCCATATTTATAGTTTGCAGCGTGCCCGAACCGAACGGCTTTTCTTTTATGACTCCGATTATCCTTGACGAGTTCTCGACCATAAAGCTGTTGCGCTTTTTGTAGCGGTCACGGTCGGACTTTTCCGAAACGATGACCTTTTCATCACACTCGTCAATGACTACCGAGTATTTATACTTATCGGCGGTGCTCACTATCTCGGCAAACTGCTCTCTGTAAGGCAGAGCGCAGATGAGCTTTATATCACCGTAGCGTCCCGACTTTGCCAGCTCCATTACAAGCTGAGCGCAGATAAGGTCGATGCCGTCGCTCATTCCCGAGATGAAAGTTTTGTAGCCGTCAGCGATCGCTTCGACGATCAGCAGCTGCAATGAGCTTGCGAGGCATTTCATTCCCTGCTTGCGCATATCAGCGCCAAAGGGCAGGTCTCTGCTGCGGTGACCCGTGAAACAGCAGGTATGGAGTCTGTCGCAGGTGAACGCCTGCACATCTGTTTCTTTCAAGACCGCTGCCTCCTCTTTGCAACACCGAAATTTACCCATATAGAATATTATAGCACATTCTTTTTCCATTTTCAATAGTTAAATCAAAATCTCATATAAGGAAGTAATAAAAATGAATTGTTTAAGACGCTGCTGGGCTGAGATAGACCTTGACAACATCAGCTATAACATCGGGCAGTACCGCAGATATCTCAAGGACGGCACAGAGCTTTTGTGCGTTGTGAAAGCCAATTGCTACGGGCACAGCGAGGCTATTGTGGTGCCGCATCTTGAAAAGCTGGGCATAAAATGGTATGCCGTTTCAAATCTTATCGAGGCGGAGCATCTGCGCAGCCTCGGCGTTAAGGGCGAGATACTCATTCTCGGATACACGCCCGAGGAAAACGCCGACGATCTTATCAGATTCAACATCATTCAGGCGTGCACGGAGTTTGCCTATGCCGAAAAGCTGAGCCGCAGCGCAAAGGCAGGCAAGGTGCGCATGCACATTGCGATCGACACGGGAATGACCCGAATTGGTCTGCATTCGGACACCGCCGCAAACGCTGACGAGGTCGAAAAGATAATGGCACTTGAAAACGTGCAGGTCGAGGGAATGTTCACCCATTACGCCGTTGCAGACAGCGACGAGGAGAGCTGCAACGAGTATACAAAGGCGCAGACCGACAAGATCCTCGCACTCGACGACGAGCTGAAAAGGCGTGGAATCAGCCTTTCCTGCGTGCATTTTCTCAACTCCGCAGGCGGCGTTTACCACTCTAACGAGGCAAGTGCGCTGGCAAGGCTGGGCATTATCCTCTACGGACTTTATCCCGATCCTGCGACAGCTCTGCCGTTTGAACCAAAGCCTGTAATGACGCTCAAAGCGGTCATTTCGCAGGTCAAGTTCATCGAGGCAGGCACAACGGTGAGCTACGGGCGGACTTTCACGGCTGACAGGCGCATCAAGCTCGCAACCGTGACGGCAGGCTACGCCGACGGTTTCCCACGTGCGCTGTCGAACAAGGGCGAGATCATTATAAAAGGTGTGCGCTGTCCGATCGTCGGACGCATCTGCATGGATCAGTTCATGTGCGATGTTTCGGCGCTTGACGATGTACAGGAGGGCGACGTTGCAACGCTGTTCGGCAGCGAGATTACTGCTGATGACATTGCAAAGCAGGTTGGCACTATCGGTTACGAGATAGTTTGCGGAATTGCAGAACGTGTTCCGAGGATTATTGCAGAATAATTGGGGAGGACCCTTTTGAAAAAGGGTCTCTCCCCAAACCCCACCCCTAAAACTTTCAATGAAAATCAGGGATATAGGTCTTTGACCTATATCCCTGATTTTGATTAAGGCTCAGAGTAAGATTTGAAGAAAGAATCTTTCCAAGAGGGTTTCCCTAACTGCTCTGCAACAATTCCGGGACTTCCGTAAAAATCAAAAATCTATGCATCTGAATTTTATATACACAAAAAAAGGTCAGGCATTACGCCTGACCTTTTAATTATTGAGAAATTACTTTTCCTCGTTGTTGTAGAGCTTAGCATATCTGAGCAGATAATCATATCTGTCAGCAGCGTTCTTAACAGCCTTATCGAACAGCTTTGTAGCTCTGTCCGGATTCTGTCTTGCAAGAGCGTTGTATCTGACCTCGCCCATGAGGAACTCCTTATAATCAGCTGTAGGAGCCTTGGAATCGAGTGTGAACGGATTCTTGCCCTCTGCCTTGAGATCCGGGTTGAATCTGTACAGATGCCAGTAACCAGCCTGAACAGCCTTCTTCTCCTCGGTCTGAGCGATGGACATACCGCCCTTGATACCGTGGTTGATACATGGAGCGTAACCGATGATGAGGGACGGACCATGATAAGCCTCAGCCTCGCTGATAGCCTTGATACACTGGTTCATGTCAGCACCCATAGCGATGTGTGCAACATAAACGTAGCCGTAAGACATTGCGATACCTGCGAGGTCCTTCTTCTTAACTTCCTTACC
>CAMYUO010000286.1 GCA_947302065.1 uncultured Clostridia bacterium
GAGTATCCTCGCAAGCGACCGCAGGTCGCTTATCCCCCTTTCAGAAACCTTTTATCGCTTTTTCACCATAGGAAGTCTTCGACCCCCTATGGTGAAAAAGTGGTGAGAGTGCCCGATAGAGTTCGGGAAAGACTCTTTTCAAGAGAATCACCCTAATCAATATTCAATCAAAAAGATAATTACTCAAAGGACAATACCGAATGAATATATTCTATGATATATGCGGCAGACTGCCTGCATACAAAGAGATAAAGAAATGCCTGCTCGGCGGCTACGTTCCCTGCTGCGTGACGGGCGTTTCGCACATACACAAAGCACAGCTCGCAATGACGATGAGCACCCTTTCGACCTGCCTTGTCATCTGCGACGATGAGGCGTCCTGCACACGAATGGCAGAGGACATAAACTCGATGGCTCAGCAGCGCATAGCCTGCGTATACCCTGCAAAAGACCTCAACTTTGCATATATGGAAGGCATATCGAGAGAATACGAGCACAAGCGCCTTGAAGCGCTCTCGCTGATACTTCAGGGCGAATGCAAAGTGCTCTGCGCAAGCATGGAAGCCTGCCTGCAGGGCACTATCCCGAGAAGCGTGCTCAAAGACAATTCGTTCGAATTAAAAGTCGGCGGTGAGGTGCAGCTCGATGAACTCGTCAGAAAACTGCTCGCAGGCGGATACACCCGCACCGACCAGATAGAGGGTCAGGCGCAGTTCTCGGTGCGAGGCTCGATAGTCGATATCTTTCCCGTTCAGGAGACCCACCCCGTCAGGCTTGAACTGTGGGGCGACGAGATTGAGACTATCGCATATTTCGACACCGCAACTCAGCGCCGCAATGAAACTATCGACAGCATCACCATCTTCCCTGCCCTCGAGATAATCTTTGAGAGCAGCGACGCCCTTGCCGAAAAGCTCGAGGAGCTTTCAAAAAGCGCAAGAGGCAAAAAGCTCGATGCTATCCGCAAGAACATCAGCCGTGACATCGAGAACGTAAAGGCAGGCATAACGCTGACGAACCTCGATAAATACTACTGCCTTGCATATGAGCAGACAGCCACCGTGTTCGATTATTTCGACGGCGGCGTTACTGTCGTGTGCGAATATGCCAACTGCATTGAAAAAGGCAAGGCAGCGCTCGCACAGCTGGGCGAGGACATCAAGCTGCTCTATGAGGACGGCATACTGTTCAAGCGCCTTGACGGATTCGTTATCGACATTGCAGGCGCTCAAAGCAGGATACTTGCAAACAAGTCCGTTTTTCTGGACACATTTATGCGTTCAAACAACGACATCAAATACAAAAAGCTCATCAACACCGACTGCCGCCAGACATCTGCGTGGGGCGGCAACATCGTGCATCTCGAAGAAGAGCTTGGCGGTCTGTGCAGCAGCGGATACTGCACCATAGTGCTCGCAGGCTCTGAAAAGACGATACCGATAATCGTCAAAGACCTTGTCGATGCGGGCATTCCAGCCGAGGCTCTCAAAGACGACAGCAAGATACTCGCAAACAAAGTCTATGTGCGCACGGGCAGCCTTTCGGGCGGATTTGATTATCCCGATATCAACTGTGCGGTCATCACACAGATGAAATCAATGGTCGCCAAGCGCAAGAAGAAACACAAAAAAGCAGGCGAAGAGATAAAGAGCCTTTCGGATATCCGCAAGGGCGATATCGTCGTGCATTCGACCTACGGTCTCGGACGTTTCGAGGGCATCAGGAGCATCGAAACGCACGGCATCACAAAAGACTACATCACGATAAAATACGCAGGCACCGACGTACTGTATGTGCCCGTCACACAGCTCGACCTCGTATCGAGATACATTGGACCGAGAGACGACGAGAACATCAGGCTCAACAAGCTCAACTCGGGCGAATGGATAAAGACAAAGAACAAGGTCAGAGCCGCCGTCAAGGATATGGCTGAGCAGCTCACCAAGCTCTATGCGCAAAGACAAATGGCAAAGGGCTATGCGTTCTCGCCCGACAACGAATGGCAGGCTGAGTTCGAGGAGCGTTTCGACTATGACGAGACCGATGACCAGCTGCGCAGCATAGAGGAGATAAAAGCCGATATGCAAAGACCCTCACCTATGGACAGACTGCTTTGCGGCGACGTCGGATTCGGCAAAACAGAGGTCGCCCTGCGTGCAGCGTTCAAGGCGATGCTCGACGGCAAACAGGTCGCAATACTCGTTCCGACAACGGTGCTCGCATGGCAGCATTACCAGACCGCAGTAAAACGCTTTGAGCACTTCCCTATCAAAGTCGAGCTTCTGTCACGCTTCCGCAAACCCAAAGAGCAGAAAGCGATAATCAGAGAGCTTGCCAGAGGCACGGTCGACCTGATAATCGGCACTCACAGGCTCGTGCAGAAGGACGTTTCGTTCAAGAACCTCGGGCTTGCGATAATCGACGAGGAACAGCGTTTCGGCGTTGCAACAAAGGAAAAATTCAAGGAGCTTTTCCACGGCGTCGATGTGCTCACACTGTCTGCAACACCTATCCCGAGAACGCTCAACATGGCGCTTTCGGGCATAAGGGATATGTCCGTCATAAACGAAGCACCGATGGACAGACACCCCGTTCAGACCTATGTTATCGAATACAACATCGGCGTCATCGCACAGGCGATAAGCAAGGAGCTGCGCAGAGGCGGACAGGTCTATTATATCCACAACCGCATAAACTCTATCGACATGACCGTCGCAAAACTTCACGAGCTGCTGCCCGATGCAAGGATAGGCGTTGCACACGGCAAAGTCGATGAAGACGAACTTTCAGAGATATGGCGTCAGCTGGTGGACAGGGAGATAGATGTGCTCGTGTGCACAACGCTCATCGAAACGGGCGTCGATGTTCCGAACGTCAACACGCTCATCATCGAGGACGCCGACAGAATGGGGCTTTCACAGCTCTACCAGCTGCGTGGTCGTGTCGGCCGTTCAAACAGAAGAGCCTTTGCATATTTCACGTTCAGGCGTGGAAAAGTTCTCTCCGAGGTCGCACAGAAACGTCTCGATGCGATAAGGGAATTCACCCAGTTCGGCTCAGGCTTTCACATTGCGATGCGTGACCTCGAGATAAGAGGTGCAGGTTCTGTGCTCAGCGGCAAACAGCACGGTCATATGGAAGCTGTCGGCTACGATATGTATATCCGGCTGCTCAACGAGGCTATCGCCGAGCAAAAGGGCGAAGCACCGCCGCCGTCACCCGAGGACTGCCTTGTGGATATCTCGATAGATGCTTTTATCCCCGAAAACTATATCGAGAACCCTGCCCAGCGAATAGATGCCTACCGTAAAATTGCATCAATAATGGGCGTGCAGGATTCACAGGATGTCGTCGTGTTGCTTGTTGACCGCTTCGGCTAACCGCCCAAAGCGGTAATGGGTCTTGTCAACGTTGCGCTGACAAGAAACAG
>CAMYUO010000287.1 GCA_947302065.1 uncultured Clostridia bacterium
AGATAAAGTCTACATACAGGCAGGTCGATCTGGTATTCGGCACTTTTGCTTACAATGAGTTTTATCAGATGCTTTGGGAAGTGATCTCAAAGCGCACACGTATCTTTGAGATCAGTGAGAATCCTACGGAGATTAGTGAGGATTTCAAGCAGGTCAGAGAAGACAAGCTTAGAGCTTTTGTTCCGATAATGTACGGCTGCAATAATTTCTGCACCTACTGCATTGTTCCTTATGTAAGAGGCAGAGAGCGCAGCAGAAAGCCCGAGGCGGTCATTTCAGAGGTGACGAAGCTTGTTGAGGACGGATACAAAGAAATAACGCTGCTCGGTCAGAATGTAAATTCATACAGTTACGGCTTTGCAGAGCTGCTCAGAGCACTTGACAAGATCCCGGGTAAATTCCGCATCAGGTTTATGTCAAGTCACCCGAAAGATGCATCAAAAGAACTGATAGATACTATACTTGAAAGTGAAAAGGTCTGCAAGTGTCTGCATCTTCCTGTTCAGGCAGGCTGCAACAGGATATTGAAGGCTATGAACAGGCGCTATACCAAAGAGCAGTATCTGGATATAATAAACTACACAAGGCAAAAGGCTCCAGATTTTTCGTTCTCGACCGATCTTATCGTCGGTTTCCCGGGTGAAACGTATGAGGAGTTCTGTGAGACCAAAGAACTCATAAAATATGTGAAATACGATAATATCTATTCGTTTGTTTATTCACGCCGCAGCGGCACAAAGGCTGCTGAACTTGAAGATAACATCAGCGACAAACAGAAAGGCCTGTGGCTCAGAGAGCTTTTGCTTGAACAGCGTGAGGTTTCTTCGCAGTGGCTCGCACGTTTTGTTGGTAAGACTATTGAGGTGCTTGCCGAGGGTGAAGGCAGAACAGGAGAGGGATATCTCACAGGAAAAACAGACGAAGGGATCATCGTTGAATTTGAAGCGAATAAAACGCTTATTGGTGAATTCGTACAAGTCAGCATAACAAAGGCTATGAACTGGGCTTTGGCTGGTAAGCTTGTTGAAGATAAATAATTATTTGTAAGGAGAGTTTAAAATGACAGTTATTGAACAGACAAGAGAACTCGGAAAGGCTTTGCAGCAGGACGAGAGATACAAGAGGTATATCAAGGCTTGCGAGGTAAATGATACCGATACTGAGGTCCAGAAGGCAATCGGTGATTTCAATCTTAAAAGAGCTGAGCTGAGCAAGGAAATGAAAGAGCCTTCCAAGAATGCAGACAAACTCACAGAGCTCGACAAAGAGATCAGAGAGATGTATGACGAGATCATGGCTATGCCTAAAATGGTAGAATTCAATGAGGCAAAGGCTGATATGGACAAGCTTCTTGATTCTATCAACTATATCGTTTCTATGGCAGCAAACGGTGAAGACCCGGCTACTTGTCCTGAAGAGCCGCCTCACGCTTGCAATGGCAGCTGTCATACCTGCGGCGGATGCCACTAAACAAGAATTTTATCTGACGGAACGGAGTGAGGCAAGTGCTTTTTAAGGATGTAGATGTATCAAAGCTTTCGCCGATGATGCAGCAGTATTTTGAGGTCAAGAAAAAATATAAGAACCATATCCTGTTTTACAGGCTCGGTGACTTTTATGAAATGTTCTTTGATGACGCTATAACTGCATCCAGAGAGCTTGAGCTCACTCTTACCGGAAGAGACTGCGGACTGAAGGAGCGTGCGCCGATGTGCGGCGTGCCTCATCATGCCTGCGACCTTTATATCAAAAAGCTCATTGATAAAGGCTTCATGGTCGCTATCTGTGAGCAGACGATGGACCCTTCTCAGTGCAAGGGTATTGTTCCCAGAGAGGTCATCAGGGTAGTGACCCCGGGAACACTTATTGAAAGCAGTATGCTTGACGAAACTTCAAACAATTACATATGCTCGTTCTATACGCAGGATAAGGAAAGTGCTCTTTGCTTTGCGGATATTTCAACGGGAGATGTGCACCTGTTTGAGTTTTCGGGAAAACAAATGACAAATGAGGCTATCAATGAGCTTTCAAGGTTTGAACCGTCAGAGGTGCTCATCAACGATGCCTTTTTGTCTGATAAAGAGCTGTCAAAGTTTATCCGTGAAAAGCTTAAGACTTCCGTTCAGCTTCTTGAAGAAATGGAGTTCTCGGTAAAGTATCACACTGAGGATGTTTTGAAGCAGTTCTCTGTGAACAGCCTGTCAGAACTCGGCATCGATGCTGAAAAGGTAAGCGCAAAAGCTGTTTGCGGACTTTTTGCGTATATCCATCAGACTCAGATGGCGCTTGTCGGAAGATTTTCCAAGATAACAAGGCATGATGTTGACCCTGTTATGACGATAGGTTTTACCGCAAGAAGAAACCTTGAACTTACCGAAACGCATCGCAATAAGGAACGAAAAGGCTCTTTGCTTTGGGTCATCGACTCCACAAAGACATCAATGGGCAAGAGAATGCTCAAAACATGGCTCGAGCAGCCGCTTATCAATCCCGCAAAGATAGTTGCAAGACTCAATGCGGTAGAACAGTTTGTTGAGAATCCTGTTCTGCTCGGTGAGATAAAAGAAGTCCTTAACGGCGTCTATGACCTTGAACGACTCATGACAAGGGTTATGTATAAAACTGCTTCGCCGAGAGATCTTAAATCGCTGTCGCTTACTGCACTCAAACTGCCGGCTCTTAAAGATCTTCTCAGTCAGTTTGATGCAAAACTCATCAGCGAGTGTGAGGGCAGGATATCTACGCTTGAAGCAGTTTCAAACCTTATCGAGAACGCAATTGTTGATGAACCGCCTGTAAATGTAAAAGACGGCGGAGTCATCAAAGACGGATTTAACGAACAGCTTGACGGACTAAGAAATATCCGTTCGGGCGGAAAAGAGATAATCGAAGATATCTGTGAACGTGAAAAGGAAAAGACGGGTATCAAAAATCTCAAGATCGGATATAACCGCGTATTCGGTTACTATATCGAGGTAACAAAGTCGTTCTACGACCTTGTTCCGCAGACTTACATAAGAAAACAAACGCTTGCCAATTGCGAGAGATTCATTACTGAGGAACTTAAAGTTGCAGAAAACACTATACTTGGTGCGAGTGACAAGATTATTACTCTCGAACAGGATATCTTTACCGAGATAAGAGAGTTTGTAGCTACTCAGCTTCGCCTTGTTCAGGAAACAGCCTCGGCTGTTGCGGAAATTGATGTTCTGTGTTCATTTGCAAGCGTTGCGATAAATAACAACTATACCAAGCCGGAGATAGCTATCGACGGCATAATAGACATCAAAAACGGCAGACACCCTGTCGTTGAACTGATGCAGAAGGAAGAGATGTTCGTTCCGAACAATACATATCTTGACTTGACGAGCAACAGAATGGCTGTTATCACAGGGCCGAATATGTCTGGCAAATCAACATATATGCGT
>CAMYUO010000288.1 GCA_947302065.1 uncultured Clostridia bacterium
TCAATAATGGGCAGTGCGCTGAACTCGGCAGTCGGCATCTCGCTGCCGCACTCGGGAAAATTCGGGTATTACAAGATACCTCTGTATGCGTTTCTGATAGGCAGTTTTGTCGGGCTGGCGCACGGTATAAAATCGCTGACAGCACACGGACAGACGTTCAACGAGACGATGCCGTTTATATTTTACACGGCATTCTTTGTGGGGTGTGCGGTGACTCTCGTGCTGATACTGCGGTTCCATTTCGGGTCGATAACGAGAAAGGTCGCAACGGGTGCGAACATTGTGCTCATCGGGCTGATAATGCTGCACATGGGCGACATAATCTACACGATGATAAAACACGACACGTTCACGAACTCGGTGCCGAGCAAAAACAGCACGATAAGGATAGTGAGCAACAGCATATATCTTATCACGGCGCTGACCTCGCTGGTGACGGTGAGGATAAAGCCGAAAGACAAGGAAATTCACGACATAACGGAGAACTGAATATGTTCTCTCGCCGCCCTTACGGGCGGTTTTTTTGCGGGCGTGAGCTTATGTGTACATATATTTGGACAGTTGGCTTGCGTATATGTACAGATTATTGGACAGTTGTGGTTGGGGTGGTTGACAACGGTGGTGGGTGTGGTATAATTTTGGTGAGAAGAAAAGGCGCGGTGAGCGTGCGGCTGGCGGGGCGGGATAGTGTACAGATTTTCGGACTGTTAGCGTGCGGAAAGTATGTGAACGAGTACAGATTTATGTACAGTTGCGGTTTGGGTGGTTGACAATGGTGGCGGGTGTGGTATAATTTTGGTGAGAAGAAAAGGCACAAGCAGGTGTACAGATTTTGGGACAGTTTGTGACGCTGGAAGATTTAAAATGTGGTAAGGAGACGTAAATGGTAATCAATTATATCAACAATGGCGAGGATATTTCTTATAAAAATGCGATAGTCACTGCGCTTGAATTGCACGAGCAGAAAGTGAGCGGAATTGACGCAAGTGTTCTGAGCAGGGACAGATCTCTGACGTTCTGGTGCAGAAATGATGACTGGTGGAAATACGACGAAAACGGCACGCCCGTTTTGTTGGCAGACGCTCCGGAAGATGCTCAAAAGAGCTATCGGCTTTATCTCGACTACAAGGATAACACGCAGAACAATAGTTGACCCGGCAGGATAGGTGTACAAAAATCTGTACTGTTGCAGGCTCTTGACATTTGATGTCCGGGGTGATATGATTGATTCGAGGAGTTGATAAAAATGGTAAGGGATATTGTCAGGGACGTGATTTTTCTGTCACGCAGGAGCGAGCCTGCGACCAAGGAAGATGCGGGTGTGGTCGCTGATCTGAAAGACACGCTGGCGGCGCACCGTGACGGCTGTGTGGGCATGGCGGCAACCATGATTGGCGTGAGCAAGCGCATTATTATTTTCACGGGTGATGACGGCGATGTGGTGATGATAAACCCTGTTATCTCCGCCAAAATGGGTCGTTACGAGACGCAGGAAGGCTGTCTTTCACTTGACGGAGAGCGCATGGCTGTGCGGTTTGAAAAGATAGAGGTGCGGTACCTTGATGAGAATTTCTGCGCACGCAAGGGAAAATTCTCGGGATTCACGGCGCAGATAATCCAGCACGAATGCGATCATCTCGAAGGGATAATAATTTGAACAACACGCTCTGCAAGGGTTCGCTTTGCAGGGCGTTTTTTTGTACAGTTCGGAATTTGCGCAAAAAAAGAGCCGCCGAAACGGCAGCTCTTGAATTTTGTTTTAGCCTTCTACACGGTTTCTTCCGCTGTCCTTTGCGATGAGCAGGTTCTCATCGGCAACGCTGACGTTTTCCTCGATGGACTTTGCACGGTTATACAGGCAGCAGCCTGCGCTCATTGTGACCTTGATAGGCAGCACGCTTACGGTAACAGGGCTGTTCTTAACGTCCTCTCTTATCTCATTTGCGATCTGCTTACATGTTTCCATATCGGTGCCCGGCATTACCATAATGAACTCGTCGCCGCCCCAGCGGTAAGCTGAATCGTGTTCACGGCAATGCTGAGCGAGGATACCTGCGACGTTCTGCAGGACTGCGTCACCTGCTTTATGGCCGTAGTTATCGTTGATCTTCTTATATCTGTCGAGGTCGCAGATGAACATTGCGAACGGGCTGGTCATCTTAGGATCGAGGTACTCGGCATACTTATGCATAAAGTCGTGGCACAGACCCTTGCGGTTCTTCAGACCTGTGAGGGAGTCGTACTGGGAGTCGGTGAAGAATGTTTCGCTCTCGAGAGTGATGCCGCAGATAAATGCTGCAAGTGAGAGCTTCTTAACGTCCTCGACCTCGTCGAATCCGTTCTCGCCCATTTTATTGATGATCTGGAATGCGCCGATATACTCGCCGTTGATATCTGCAACAGGCATTACAAGGATAGACATTGTGATATAGCCTGTCTGCTTGTCGATCTCGGAATTGAAATCGGGGTCGCTGTACGGGTCGTTGGTGATGATGACTCTCTTTTCTTTAAGAGCCTTGCCGACAAGACCTGCGTCCTCTGGGATAACGATCCTGTTGACCTTGGTAGCGGAAGTTGTCCACAGCTCGTGGCTGTCCTTATCCCACTTCCAGAAGCTTGCTCTGTCTGCGCCGACAAGCGTTCTGCCAAGCTCGGTGAGAAGTGCAAAAGCCTCGGTATGTCCGTCCTCCTTCTTTGAGCACATCGTTGCATAGAGCTTTTCTCCGATGTCATAGATCTCGTCAAGCATTTCATTCTGATAATCCATATCCATAGTTTTTACCTCCGGTTATATTGTTGCGGCTGAAAAAGCCAAAGTTTACTTATCAATAAGCGGTGCGAGCTGAGCGCCGAGCTTTTCGGCAGCCTGTTCGATAACACGCTCATCATCGAGGTGCATCAGAAACACCTTTATCTGCTTTTGTTTCAGTTCATCTACATAGGCGAGCAGCTTTTCAAGCCCGAGATGAACGGTCTCGTCATAGGCTGATATCTCTGTATAGAGGTATGCGCCCTGCGTGAGATATTCAAGATACGGCTCGAAGATGCAGGTATCGCCGGTATAGACGACACGCTGACCGCCGATATCGAGGCACCAGCCGAAGCATCTGCCCTCAAGTTCGGGTGTATGCTTTGTGGGGATAACTGCTGTTATCCAGTCATAGCTTACTTCGTCTGCGGTGAGAAGTGTATAGCCTTTTTCACAGCAGCCGTCAAGTCTGCGAAGCAGATAGCCGACGTCCTCGGCGACTTCCCTGCTCGGTGCGATAACCTCGACGGGAAGACCCAGCACATAATAGCAATAATGTATCAGCATGCCTATGCCGCCGAATTCTATTCCTTCGGGTTGGGTGATCCTTACATCATTTCTTCGGCAAATGGTTCCGGAACCGGGGATTTGCTTGATGAAGTAGTCGGTCGTTTCA
>CAMYUO010000289.1 GCA_947302065.1 uncultured Clostridia bacterium
CTTGAAAGCGCCGCCTCTGAGCAGGGTAGCACCGCTTTTCTTAACGTCCTGTGCGACCTCGATGATCTGCTCCTCCGTCTCGACAGAGCATGGTCCTGCGATAACGTTGAAAACGCCCTCGCCAAAGGTCACCTTGTCCGTTACCTTTATATATGAATCCTCAGGGTGCATCTTGCGGTTAGCCTTTTTGTAAGGCTCCGATACACGCTTTACGTCAGCGATGTAGCTTGCACCCTTGATGCTGTCTATATCAAGTTTGGTTGTATCGCCGATAACGCCGACGATAGTGGTGTTGTCGCCCTCACTGAAATTGGTCTTGAGACCCTTTGCGTGAATGTCGGCGATAAGTTCCTGTACGTTCTCTTTTGTTGCCTGTGAGTTGAAAATAATGATCATTGCAAAACTTTCCTTTCGTGCTATCATACTTTAAAGCTTTTAAGCTTTTATGCTTTTACGTGTTAAAGTATATCACATTTTTGCCGACCTGTCAACCCCATAGGCAAATTTTATCATTTTGTTCAGTTTGTGCGCCGCTGTCAGAAGATTATTGTGCATTATCCTCACTGCGCCTTGTGACCTCGCCGATCAGTTCAAGCTCGCATTTCAGCTCGCCCGGGATAGCATAGCTGCCTTGAAGCTTCATCGCCTTGTCATATTCAGCCTTTGCAGCAGCCTCGTCCTTTGCACACAATTTATAATAGGCATACATCACTCTCGGCTTTGAGATAAGTGTCTTTGAAGCCGCCTTTATGTATGCTTTCAGCTCTCTGTCAAGCAGCTTGTCTATCTGCTCACGGGGACTGCCGAGCATACATTCACAGAATATAAGCTCGCATTTTGCCTCACTTATGTATATTTTCATCGTGTCTTCTGTTTTAAGGCTCTCGATGATTATGTCCCTTGCCTGCGCATATTTGTGCTCTGTTATCAGAACTGATGCTTTCATCAGTGCCGCAGCGACAATATAAATATACGACAGTCCCTCGGGCACTTCAAAATACTTCGGGTCTATCTCAAGCGGAGTCAGTCCCTGCGTCATCAGTCCGTTGACGGTCAGCTGGTTGTAAATGAAAACCTTGTCGCCCGGGTGCTTGTTCAGCGACAGACAGTTATATCCGTCGTTTGCGATGTTTCCTGACATCGGTATAAGGTTTATAAGTCCCAGATACACCGAGAACACAGCCAGCATAAACAGCGGCATTTTCAGATAAAAGTTTCCTGCAAGCGCAAACAGCGGGAATGTTATCGCCGCAGTTATAAGATTAAAAAGACCGCCGCCGATGAAATATGTCTTGTACGGCACATCTTCCGGGTTTACGTCTTGCTTTGGCATAAGCAGGCACTGTCCTGCCGTGCCCTGAATGCTCATTTTCTTGCAAACGAGCTTGCCGTCCTGCTTTATCCACACGAATGACCCGATTCGGAACGACACAAAGTCATATCCCGACCGCAGACCCATAACAAGATGTCCGCTTTCGTGGATTATGACAGAGGCGAATATCCCGATAAATGCCCACAGCATTGAGTAGCCGAGTCTGAGCAGGATTATGTGATTTTCGTGCCTGCCGTCTTGCTTTATCAGCATGCCGATGCAATACCCCATTGCACCGAAACAGAGCATCGTTATCAGAAAAAGCGTGATGGTCCTGATGTTCTTTGATTTCTTTGAATTCAATTTATTCTCCCCGTTATCTCTTTATCTCAAAAACGGCACGTTGCCCGAAAATGCTCCGAAGAATCCGAAATTGCGCTCGTTGACAAGGCATACCGCCGTTGCCGAGATGCCCTCGAGATTGCCCGTGAATCCGAGACCTTCCTCGGTCGTCGCCTTGATCGAGACCTGTGACATATCAATGCCGCACGCTCTTGCGATGTTAAAGCGCATATGCTTGATGTGCGGCGCAAGCTTCGGCTTCTGCGCACATACTGTCGCATCAATGTTCACGATGCGGAAACCTTTCTGCTCGATGAGTTTGACTACCTGTCTGAGCAGAGCAATGCTGTCTGCGCCTTTGTAGCGTGGATCGGTATCGGGAAAAAGCTGACCGATATCGCCGAGTGCGAGCGAGCCGAGCAGAGAGTCCATTATCGCATGGGTCAGCACGTCTGCATCGGAATGTCCGAGCAGACCTTTGCTGTGATAGATGTGAACGCCGCCGAGTATCAGCTTTCTGCCCTCTGCAAGCCTGTGAACGTCATAACCGTGTCCTATTCTCATTGCTGCGCACCTCCTGTAAGGTCTTCGTAGTTTCCTAAGAATTTGAAATATGCCAGCTCCTGCGAAAGCTCGTTTATCAGCATTGCGACCTGCGGGTCATTTATGCTGCCCTGGAAATCAAGATAGAAAACAACGTCAAAATCCGTGTTTGCTATCGGTCTTGATTCTATCATCGTCAGGTTGAGTCCCGCAACGGAGAATTTCGTCAGCAGCCTGTAAAGTGCCGATCTTGTATGTGGCAGCGACAGTGATACCGAGATAGTGTTTGCTCCCTCTGTGCAAAGCGTCTGCTTTGCGATGACGATAAAGCGTGTGTAATTCTCTGTCGCATTTGCGATGTCGCTTGCGAGCAGTTCGAGTCCGTTTTCCTTTGCGCACTCTTCCGAGCATATCGCACCGAACGGCTTCTCACACGATGCAACATATTCAGCCGCAAGTGCTGTGTTTGCATAGCTGTGCGCTTTCAAGCCGTTTTTCGACAGGAACTGTGAGCACTGCATAAGTGCCTGTTCGTGAGAGTATACTATCTTTATGTCGTCAAGCTTAACTCCCGGTTTTGCTGCAAGGCAATGGCAGATGCGCAGCTTTGTCGATGCGCATATTTTCAGGTCATATTTTTTCAGCAGCTCATATGTTGCCGTGACCGAGCCTGCCGTTGAGTTTGCGATAGGCACAACGCCGAAATCTACATTGCCTTTTTCAACTGCGTCGAACACCTGCTCAAACTGGTCATAGAATTCTATGCTGCCGTTTGCAAAAAGGCTGCTGCATGCGATCTGCGAAAACGAGCCTTTCGTTCCCGGCACAGCCACTTTGCACGGCTTGTCCAGCTCAAGAGGGAAGTGCTCAATAGTGCTCTGGTCAGCAAAGAATTCCTGATACTGCCTGCACTTTGATATGTCCATTATCGTCTGATACAGCACCTGCGACGAGCTTTTGAGCTCATCAGGGAACTTGTCTGCCATTTTATCAAGAATGAACTGTTCTCTGTCGCTCTGGAACACAGGCATAGAGTTTTCTATCTTATATCTTGACACGTCAAGGCACAGTCCCATCCGCTCAATGAAAAGCTCTGCTATCTTGTCGTCGATGACGTTTATCTTTTCTCTCAAATCTTCCAGCTGCATACAATTATGACCTCCGAATACTTTCTAAACTAACTAAATTAGAACTAGATAAATATCCCATAAGTATTAT
>CAMYUO010000290.1 GCA_947302065.1 uncultured Clostridia bacterium
CCTTGTAAAGTACACAAGCGAAGAAAATACTATCTCGCCCGACGGCAAGTATAAGATCGTACTTTACGATATCCATGACAACGATAAGGGAAGGATCAAGATCTGCGTCGTTCCTTACGGTGAGGATATCGAGCTGAAATTCTTTACATTAAAGCAAAAGGGCATTGAAAAGACCATCTCGAACAAGGGAACAAGAGGAACTATCCCGGAGTTCGGCTGGGAGCAGGATCCGAAAACAGGCGCTTACAGAGTTTACTATGTTCTGTCAAAGGGCGCTCAGCGCAAATATCAGACGGTAAACGAAAACAATATGCCGCAGAAGCAGTATTTCGAGTTCCTCGGCATCAAGTAAACAAAAATTCAGCGGGCGCTTTGCGGTGCCCGCTTTTTTGTTTCGGTCATTGAAATGAATAAATCGCAGACGGTGAGTTATAATACTGTTAGTCAATTAATTTGGCAAAGTATATAACGAAAGGAAGTCCCCTATGAAAAAGACTCTGGCGCTTGTGCTGAGCCTTGCAGCCTGCGGTGCGGCGCTGACAGGCTGTGCAAGCAAGGATAATGTTGATTCAAATCCCGAAAGGGAAGAGACATCTGTTGTCAGAAGCGATACCGACAGCCGCTACGATAACTCGTCAAAGACTGTGCCCGAGCGTGTGGAAAGCACGGTGGATGACGTTATCGACGGCGGAAAGAACATCGTCGATGATACCGCAAGCACAGCAAAGGACGTTGTCGAGAATATCACAAGATAACAGGTGAAAAAGAGCGGTAAATGACCGCTCTTTTTTTGCGCCCCGATTTTATGTACAAACTGTTAATGCACTGTAAATGCAGGGTAAAAATAATCTAAATAGTGACTTGTGATACTTTAAAACCCGGGAGAAAAATGATATAATGACTAAGAATGCGAATGTCGCATCGACTCTTTTGAACAGGGCAAAAATGTCGGGAGGAACAGCGTATGAAGAGTAAGTCACAGCTGCGTGAGCTTGTGTGCAGTATGCTCGTTCCGATGGCTGTTATGACGCTCGTGTGCTACGGCGTGACGCTGATATGGGGATTCGATGTCCCCACGCTCATCGGCTTTGCGGTAGGGTACGGTTATGTCGTGGCGTGCTATTTCTATCTGGCATCGAGCTGCGAGAAAGCGGTCGAGCTTGATGTCAAAAAAGGCAAGCGAGTTATGCTCACCTGCTTTTTTGTGAGATTCGCAGGTCTTTTCGCCCTGTGTGCAGGCTCTATGCTCACGGGATATGTAAATGTGATAGGCGTTCTTGTGCCGCAGTTCTATCCGAGGATAGTGCTCACGGCAAAGGAGTTTTTCATAAAGAAGAAAGGTAGTGACTGAATGGACGGTATCGGACAGGGTCCAAAGGTCGTCTTTGAGATAGGACCTATCCGCATCACCGAAACGGTGGTGACGGGCTGGATCATAATAGTTGCGGTGCTGTTTGTGTGCCTGTGGCTGACACGGGGACTCAAAAAGATACCGGATAAAAAAAGACAGATAATCGCAGAGATGTTCGTCAAGTTTGTCAACGGGCTTGTTAAGGAGAATATGGGCGCAAAGCTCATATATTATGCTCCGTATATCGCAACGCTGCTCGTGTTCGCACTGCTCGGTGCGCTCGTCAGCCTGCTGGGACTGCGCTCGATGACGGCGGACATCAACGTGACGGGAACATGGGCGCTGATGACGTTCGCACTCATAACCTTCCACAAGATAAAGGCAAACGGCTTCGGCGGATATTTGAAGAGCTTCGGAAAACCTGTGGCATTCATACTGCCGCTGAATATCGTTAGTGAGATAGCAACACCTGCATCTATGGCGTTCCGTCTTTTCGGTAACGTTGCGGGCGGTATGGTTATCACAAGCCTTCTGTACGGTGCTCTCGCATCGCTGTCAAGTGCGATAGGACTTAGCTTCACGGCTGGCTCATGGGGATTCAGCGTGTTCCAGGTCGGTATCCCTGCGGTGCTGTCGGTGTACTTCGATCTGTTCTCGGGATGTATACAGGCGTATATCTTCTCGATGCTGACGATGGTAAACGTCGGAACGGCTGCCGAGGAAGAATAAAACAAGTTTATGACCCGCAGGTGCGGTTTTGGATAGTAAATAATAATCTTTTATAACGGAGGAAATCATTATGATGGAAAAGGCAATTGTATTGGGATGTTCAGCAGTAGGCGCAGGACTTGCAATGATCGCAGGTATCGGCCCTGGTATCGGTGAGGGTTACGCAGTCGGTAAGACTATCGAGTCTATCGCAAGACAGCCTGAGGCAAAGGGTGACTGCACAAGAACAATGTTCATCGGTGTCGCAATGGCAGAGTCAACAGGTATCTACGCATTCGTTGTAGCACTTATCCTGATGTTCGCAAATCCGTTTATCGGCAAGCTTTGATAGGAAAAAACAGTTCTGTATCCGATACAGAATAACGGAGGTAGAGTAAATGATCCATGCATCAGGTGATATAACCGAGTTTATGTCAATTGACCTGACCACTATAATCGCTACATTGCTCAATACGCTCATACTGTTTTTTGTCCTGAAGCATTTCCTTTTTGATAAGGTCAACAAAGTCATTGATGAAAGACAAAAGGAGATACAGCAGTCCTATGACAGAGCCGAGGAAGCCGAGAAGAACGCTCAGCAGCTCGAGGCGGATTATAACGCAAAGATAGGACAGGCAAAAGAAGAATCAGCCGAGATCATCAGAGATGCGACAAAGAAAGCACAGGTGCGTGCTGATGAGATTATCGACGAGGCAAGAGTTGAAGCAAGGGGTATCCGCACAAATGCGGAGAACGAGATCGAAAGGGAGAAGAAGATAGCCGTCATCTCTATGAAGGACTAGATCTCTCAGATCGCTTTCTCGTCAGCTGATGCTGTTGTTGAAAAGGATCTGACCAGCGAGGATAACGAGAAGCTCATTGAGAAATTCATTGACAATGTGGGTGAAGTGTAATGGCAAACAGCGTTGAAAATGTTTACAGCACAGCGCTTTTTGAGCTGTGTCAGGAGCAGGGTACGCTTAAGGATACATATGACGAGCTTTCGCAGGTCACGGGAGCAGTGTTCAACGGCGCACACAGCCAGTTCGTTGAGCTGCTGTCATCACCGCTGATACCGTTCGAGGACAAGCAGAATGCGCTCACGGGCGTTTTCGGCGACAGACTCAGCGTAACAGTGTTCGATTTTCTGTGCGTTGTTACGAAAAAAGGCAGGATAAAGCATCTTCCTGCTATCTGCGAGCAGTTCAAGCACGGGGCCGTGTTCAGGATCGGCGGTGACGAGTTCGTCGTTATACTGCACGGAGACGGTTTCGACACGCTTCAAAATTCGATCGACGGGCTGAACCGCATAGTCGAGGAAAACCAGAAGAA
>CAMYUO010000291.1 GCA_947302065.1 uncultured Clostridia bacterium
TAACGTCGTCATTGTCAGCGTCTATATAGACAGCTTCGTTGATAGATGAAAGATCCTTGAGCGAATCGATCTGCTCGTTATATCCGATGGTGTAGATCGGTATGCCGTAATGTGAAACAACGTTTGCTGCGGAACTGGAGCTGATACCGGTATTGCACTGACCGTCGCTGAGAAGGAAGATCATTGCTTTGGCATTAGGCACTGTCGTTCTGTACTCGTTTATCATATTAACGGCTACCATAAGAGCGTCATATGAAGCGGTATTTCCGCCTGCACGCATTTTTTCTACAGCTCCTGCAAAATATGAACGCTGTTCAAGTCCGAACTGATCTATAGGAAGATCAATCGTTACATCATCGCTGTAGGAGATAAGACCTACATAGTTATCGGATTTTATATTCTTAGAAGCCTCAAGGAGCGAATCCTTAAGTCTGTTGAGTGGATCACCTGTCATGCTTCCCGATACATCTGCGATAAAGAGTGCGATTGTGGGAGTACCAGAATCCTTCTCTTCCTTCCAGAGGCGCTGAGCACTCATAATGTCTGCACCGCTTATGGAAGCTGTGGTGTATTTGAACGAATTGTCAGGATCAAAGCCGTATTCCTTTGCGTGTGCCTGAGGACCGGCGCTGAGAGCGTAATTTAAGAAAGCTGAAAGAGCTTCCTTCTGGTCTGATGAAAGGTCTCCAACACTGTAAAGTGGATTGCTGTGCTTGTAACCAAATGGAACGAAGTCATATCCGCCTTTGAGTACAGGGCTGTTTGTATATGCCTGATATTCGACAACTCCTGCCTGAAGTGTACCGCTCTGCATAGCGTTTACCATCTGGTCTGTTGTATAACATACAAAGGGGATACCTTTCTGAAGCTGCTGGAATTTTTCTATTGCTCCGCTGCTGAGTATATCATTTCCGTCAAAGTGCTGAAGTGCATTTACAAGGAAATTTAGTCCTGTGGCTGATGTATAAGGGTATGTATAACCCATCTGAAGCTCGCCGTTTACAACTGCATCAACTATGTTTTCAAAATTTACTTCTCCGTATTTGGAGGCAACTGCGGAAGATGCGGTGCGCGAGATCGCTATACCTGCTGTATTGGCGACAAGAGATTCTGCTTCAAGATTGAGCTTTGCCCCCTGTTCTGCTGCGAGTTTTCCGAAAAGCTCGTTTGAAGGTGTGTAAGCCTGTGGGATGTACACGTTATTTGAAATGTAATCAGAAGAAGCTCCTGAGGGAATACTTCTGACGCTTACTGATATGGTCTTTCCGTTTGAGAGACGGTTTCTCTGGTCATTGAATTCCTGAGCGATCTCATTGAGCCAGCCGTTGTTGTTCTTTCCTGCCTTTTCAGAGGTAGAGAAGATTTCAATGTCAACATCGCCTGTACCTTCAATGGTAAGGGGATATTTGGTATTGATGTTGGGAAGATTAGCAGCTGACTTGTCTGAATAGTCAACAGTTCCCTGAACCTTTGTAGAAGTTTTTACTTTTATGTTTTTCAGGCTTCTTTCAAGGACCTTTTCGGGATCATTGGCTGAATTGCCTGTGGAAGGCATAGGATCCTTGTTATTCTTTCCTGATGATGTACTGTGAATTACCGCAATTATCATTATCATAGTTACCAATGCGCCAATAACTGCGATTATAACAGGAGATTTGCTTTTATTCATTATATATCCTCACTTTCCATTTCTTTCTTGTATTCGCGTATAGAATCAATGATAAGACTGAGAGATTTGATCTCTGTATTCATTCTTTCACTGTCTGTCATCTGTGAAACTTCAATAAGAAGGTTTGTGTAATCAGCAAGTATCTTTTCGTTTCTTCCTGTGAGCATTCTTAGGTAATTCCTGTGCATACCTATCTCATCGTTTCTGGAAGTTGACTGTATTATGGCGGTTCGTTTTATAAAAAGCAGCATATTGTTGATCATAACGGACTGTATGTCCTGATTGACAAGATCATAAACGCCGCCGCTTGAGCTTATGGTATCGAGAGCCACGGATTTCTTCTGGAAAAGTTCCCACTGTTCAAGAATCTTTGATGCTTCCTGACGGCAAAGAGGATAATCCTTCAGGTCTTTGATGACTTCGATATAGTCCTTCGGCTCATTAAGAGATTCAAAGGTATGTTCATCTATTATGTATGCCTTCTGAAATGCTTTCCTTCCAAGATCATAGGCCTTGATGAAATAATAATTACCCCAGGTCATCACGGCAACTATGCAGATTATGGCTAGAACAGACAAGAAAGCTGAATCCAGTATTCCGGTACAGCTGAAAAGCAGTACACCTGAGATCGCCACAATCAGATTGAAAATAATCTGTCCCAAGTATTTTTTCAAAAAATTCACCCCAATCATTGCAGCTGATGATCGCAAAAGCTGCGTCTCATACTATTATATATCATTATTACAAAAAAGTCAATCAGCAAAGGAAGAAATAAACGGATATTCTGCCGATAGCTGTGTGTGCAATGGTGCGGCAGCCGCGGATCCACTGTGTATGGAAGGATAGGTGACAGTGTTCCTGAACTGATCTCCTTTATTGTAGTTAAGTTATTATATCAGTATTTCAAGGCATAATCAAGTAATTATTTTTTAAATTATAAAATATTTAAACAACAGCATTTTGTATTGAAATTCAGTTTTATTTATGGTATAATATATTTAAATGTGTCAGTGATGCGGATATGATTTAGTAAAAGCAACTCTGATGTATGTTATTTTCAACTATCTGATTGGAGTTTAATCAATGAAATATGACAGGATTATAATAGGTGCAGGTCTGTATGGTTTGTATGCTGCGCTTTTCTGTTCACGGCGGGGAATGAATGTTATCGTTCTTGAATGTGATAAAGAGCCTTTTATGAGGGCTACAACAATTAATCAGGCAAGAGTCCATCAGGGCTATCATTATCCGCGTTCTTTATCGACAGCAATGAGGTCAGCAAATTATTTTGACCGCTTCAACAACGATTTCGGATTCTGTGTAAACAGTGAGTTTGATCAGGTCTATGCGACTTCGGACAAGTACTCATGGACAAATGCAGAACAGTTCATTGCTTTCTGCAAAGCCGCCAATATTCCCTGTGAGCCGCTGCATCCCGATCAGTTCTTCAACAGCGGAATGTGCGATGGTGCGTTTCTTACCAGAGAATACACCTATGATGCGGGACTTTTGAAGGAATATATGCTCGATGAGATAAAAAAAGTCAAAAACGGCTCGGTAACATTTAAATTCGGAGTAAAGATCGATACGATCGAGGCATCGGGTGAGTATTATACGGTTTCACTTTCAGATGGCGAGGAGTTTTCTGCTCCCTTTGTTCTTAATGCTACATATGCTTCTGTAAATCAGATCATTGATAAGATAGGC
>CAMYUO010000292.1 GCA_947302065.1 uncultured Clostridia bacterium
ATCAACAAGACATCGTCTGCTGTTCGTCTTATTCACAAGCCGACAGGCATCGTTACAAGCTGTCAGACACAGCGAAGCCAGTTCCAGAACAGAGAATACGCTATGAAACTGCTCAAAGCTGAGCTTGTTAAGATCAAGGAGCGTGAGCACCTTGAAAAGATAAGCGACATCAAGGGCGTTCAGAAAGAAATTGCCTGGGGCTCGCAGATTAGAAACTATGTATTTATGCCTTACACGCTGGTCAAGGACGTGCGCACAGGTTACGAAACGGCGAACGTTGACGGCGTTATGGACGGCGACCTTGACGGTTTCATCAATGCTTACCTCAAAGCGCTGTCGCTGGGAAACATTGAAAAAGAATAGTAAAATAGCAAAGGAGATGCTGCAAAGCTGCGGCATCTCCTTATCATTTTGTTATTTGAAAACAGCCTTGACGGTATCGTCACTTACGACAGGTGTTCCGCCGAGGATCCAAGCTGTCTTAACGCCGGTGCTCTTGACATAGGCATTTGCTATTGCCTCTGCATTCTTTGCGGTGAGGATAAGCGGGCAGTTCGTCTTATACCCAAGCGGACCGCCGCATAAGCCGTCAGGGAAATTAGAGCCTGTTGCGAGCGTGACAGCTGACGGAGTCTTGAAGAAGGTCTTTGCTATCTCGACAGAGGTCTCATAGCGGTTATTGCCAAACACTCTCTTTACGGTCTTGAGCTTCTTGGCATCGCTTTCGATCTCCTTGCTTACCGCGCCTTCGCCGCCGACGATAGTAACACTTGCTATGTTCTTGAACATAGTGATGCTATCCTTCTCTTCTTGTGTAAGGCCCTTTGCCTTGCCGTTGACGAGAAGTATCGGCTGGCCTGTTGCCGAAGCAGAAAGGGCATCGGCATAGTTTCTGCCGTCGGCAACGATCACCGAGCTGCCAAGGTCTTTTTTCGTAAGAGCAGCATACAAAGCGGCTGTAAACAGGACCTTTCTGCTCGTTTCATATCTGTTTGCGCCGTCAATACGGCTTACTGTGCCGCAGACAGCCTTTATCTTGTTGAATGAAGCCTCTGTAACTGCACCTGTACCGCCAACGACCCAGGCAGTCGGCTTTTTATCGCCGCAGGTCTGCTGGATATAGTCGGTAACGACCTTTTCGCCGCCGGGTGCAACGAGCAGCAGCGGCGCATCACAGACTCTTGCAAGGTAGCTTGCAGAAAGTGCATCTGCATAGCTTCTGCCGTCGGCAATAACGTAGCACGCATACGGTTGTTCGTTATACTCGGTTTTGAGCTTGTCTGCTATCTGCGTTGCTGTTTCGTATCTGTTATTGCCATAGACACGAACGTTTGAAGGATTTATTTCTCTGTATTCCACTGCCTTGCATATTTCACAGGTGTGTTTTGACTGACCTGCTCTTGTCGGAGTAGCATACTTGACTATCTTTCTTTTCGGGCTGAACGAGTGACCCTTTGCATTTACCGTGGTATTGTAGTAATATCCGCACTTAGTGCAGGTGTGGCGGATATTTCCGTTTTGCGTACAGGTTGCCGCAGCGGTCTCGCTGTCGGTATATGTATGCGAACAGCTTATCGTTTGTTTATTCAGGCCATTGCTGTCTGCATAGTTTTCAGCAGTTTTCGTTGCCGATGTGCTGTAATATATGACAGTTCTTGCAGGACTGAATTTTTTTACGTCCATGACCGTTTTATATTCACGGTCCCAGACAGGACCGGAAATGACATCGTATATTTCAATGTTATAACCGAACGCCTGTGATTCTATTGAAGTTACAGATGACGGGATAAACAGCGAATTGAGATTTGAACAGCCGAGAAAAGCCTGCTCTCCTATATGCTTGAGCGATGTGCAGTTGATAAGCATTTTGGAATCCCACAGTGCTTGGCAGAGAATAAAAGCGCCGTCATCAATATCTGTCACAGATGCAGGGATATTAATATCCGAAAGCTTTTCACAGTATACGAAAGCACCCCAGCCGATCTTTGTGATCGTTGAAGGTAATCTTACGGTTTTCAGAAGCTTGTTTTCTCTGAAGCTCTGAGAATAGATCTCTTTCATCTTTGTTTTTGAAATATCAACAGTTCTCAGATCGCATTTCTCAAAGGCACGGGCACCTATACCCTCCAGCGTTGACGGGAACTCGATATAGTAAAGCTCCTTGCACTCCAGAAACGCTTCGTTATAGATGTTCTTTACGCTCGTGTTCTGAAGTTCTTTAACATCAGTCAGCGATGTGCAGCCCTTAAAGGCACGAACAGAGATAGTTGTCAGCGTCTTTGGCAGGGTGACTTTCTTAAGGCTCGAACAGCCATTGAACACATCTGTTTTGATCTCGGTGATCTGTGTGTTTTCAAGTCCTATTACTTCTTCAAGCTTTGTGCAGTCCTCAAATGCGCTCTCCTTGATACCCAGCAGCGTCTTAGGCAAAGTGACCTTTTTGACACTGGTGTTATTCTGAAATGCACCGGCATTGAGCCATGTTACAGGTTTTCCGCTGATCTGTGCAGGAATAGTAACGGAAGACTCGCTGCCCTTGTACTTGTTGATGACTACCGCTGTATCATAAACTTTGTAGTCAAAGTCTGACGATGACGTTGCACTTGCTGTGATAGCTGTGCTGTCGGTGAATACGTTCTGCGGCAGTGCGGCAGCCGAGCCGAACATCAGACAGGCTGCGATGACCGCTGAAACTAATCGTTTTTTCATATACACACCCCTATTCATTCTCTCAGGAACTGAAGTCTGCACTCCTCAAAGCATACTTCGACTTGATTATACATTATAAATAATTGTGATGTCAATATCGCCGGTATCAAATGTAATCGTTTTCGACATTACATACAACAAGTTCGTTCACAATTTGTGCAAATGCAACCTCTTGCACGGCACAAAAAAGCTCCGGGCTGTATGCTCGGAGCGATAATAATTATTTAACGACTTTCTTCTTTTTCTTCTTAGCCTTTGCCTGCGATGCGGTTTCATACTCGGGAGCGTCCTTGAACACTCTTTCGTCGTGTGTATCGAGATAAGCGAACTCGGGGTTTTCCTCGCCGAGCTGGTCATAGTAAGGCTGGATGATATACTTCCTGACCACGGGATAGCACAGTGAGCAGTTTATAAACGAGATGAGCGTGAACGGTATGAAGATGACTACCATCAACGAGATGGGGAAGAAAAGCACAGATGCTGACATAAGTATCACATAAACGAAAAAGCAGATAAGCGTCTTTTTCATACCGAGATAAATAAGTATCAGCGAGTTCTTGAAAATCTGCTTTACTGTCAGGTTGGTAGAGCTTATCATGATGAACGAATAGAAATTCATCATTATCATAACTATCATAAACGCAAAGCTGATGAACAGCGGAGCGT
>CAMYUO010000293.1 GCA_947302065.1 uncultured Clostridia bacterium
GTATCTGTCAATCTCGTGCATACATTTATCGTTAGTCAGCACTGACAAATACAACCGGCACAAATTGAAGTAGAGATAAAAGGTCTCTCCGTAGAATTTTCGTTCAAATGTTTTTATCATTGCTCTTGCGGCTTTATCGCCGTCAAGGGCTTTTTTGTTTTTTCTGCGGAAAAATGCGGCGGCTTTGCGTTTTATCTTGGCTTTCATTTTTCTTATCGAGGCTTGCGAGAGGTCCACGCTGCCGTTAAAATATCTGAAGCCGAGGAACTCCCACGGTTCATGCGGAGGCGTAAGGGAAAACTTTTCTTCGTTGAGAGTAAGGCCTTTTTTCTCGATATGTTCTTTTACGAGGTCATAATACTCGATAGCCTGCTGCTTTGTATCGGCAAGGATAAGGATGTCATCGGAGTATCTGAAATAGGGAATAGCTGCATTTTCAAAGTGCTTATCGAGGTCGGTGAGATAGAGGTTTGCGCAGAAGGCAGAGAGCGGGACTCCAGCCATTGCGCCTCTGTTTTCGGTTATTACAGTTCCTGTGCTGAGAGCTTTATCGAGGGTGAAAAAGCGTATCAGGAAGTCAAGCAGAGGTTTATCATCGGTGATGACTTTTGAAAACTCGTCGGCGAGTTTATGTGAGGGCATGGAGTTGAAATAGTTATGCAGGTCGAGCTTGAGCGCCCATTTATCGTCAAGCTTTTCTGTTTGAAGCACATCTTTTATGGCTGTATGTGCGGTGTACTCCTGTCTGAACGAATAGCAGTTTGAATGAAAGACGCTGTCGTATTTATACATCAGCCATGTCAGCAGTTTCAGCACCCATGTTTCGTCCTCGGGAAAGGTATAGATGACACGCTTCTTCTGAGAGCCGCTTTTGTTTATGCTCTTTTTTTCGGGCAGGGAAAAGACGAGGTTCTGCGCTGTGGGCAGGTAGCGTTTCTATGCCATATCAAGCAGCGACATTTTCCTGACCTCCGATCAATAAAAGCAAGAGGTAACAGACCGCTTGATCTCTTACCTCTTTGCTCTGATATTAAAAAAAGAGAACCAGCTTTCAATTAAGCCTTGCTTAATGTACAAGACTGAACGTGTTTCGGCTGTCTGCAAAGCCTTTTGTACAAAACACGCTTCGCCCTTCACAGACGCAGTAAAACTGCTTTCTCTTCTTTTTAATATGCGATTAGGATCTGAGCTGTTTTACTGTGGTTCTACGGTAAGCTCTATCGGCAGATAATATGCCAGCTTATCCTTATAGTAGAACAGGATATCATAGCTGCCAGGCTTCTTTTCGTCGGCAGGTCCTACATAGAAATCAGCTATCTGATTCTGCTGTTCTGCGTCAGGCTCGGTTATCTCGATAACTGCGCCGCTGCTCTCTGCTTCGGAAGTCATATCGCTGAAGCTCGATGTCAGATAGGTCTTTATATCCTTATGAGGTACGCAGACTGCTTTGAAATCGTTGTATGTTCCTGTAACATTGAGCTTTGCGTGTATCTCGATATGTTCGTCGAGCCAGAAATTAGCGAACAGACCAGTCATTTTATAGCCGTTCTTTTCAAGAGTGTCAAAGTCCTTGTTATCCTGACGGTTTCCCGATAGTATAAGACCTTCAAAGGTGAGTTCGGGAACGACAGGCTCAGAGTTCTCGTCGTTGGTTATCCTTACGACTTCGCCCTTGGTAAAACCGTACTTGCTGTAATCGGCTTCGCCGCTGCTGCTGCCGTCGGACTTGCTTTCGGAGCCTGATGCCGAGCTGCTTGCAGAGCTTGATGATGACTTGGATGATGCGTCTGACTTTGAGCTGCTGCTGCCGCAGGACGCAAGTGAGAATACCATACCGATACACAGGACTGCTGCTATGAGTCTTTTCATTTGACATTACCTCTTTTCTTAATTATTTTTATCAAAAATCAATGGATTCGCCCAAAAACAGTATATCACAAGCAGGCTAATATGTCAATAGTATGTATTTGATGTTAAGGAAAATGAACAGGCGGTTTTGGCGGTAAATAGGTGGCTTGACTATACTTTCAAAAAGGTGTATAATAGTAAAAGCGTCACTGTTTTTATGGTGACAGACTTTTTCAAGAAGGAGGAATGTAAAATGCCTGAGAAACCATTTTACATCACAACGCCCATATATTATCCATCGGGCAATCCGCATATCGGACACTGTTATACCACCGTTGCGTGCGATTCTATCGCCCGCTACAAGCGAATGCAGGGTCACGATGTAATGTTTCTTACCGGAACCGACGAACACGGACAGAAGATAGAGCAGAAAGCCAACGAAGCAGGCATCACGCCGAAGCAGTATGTTGATGAGATAGTTGCAACTTTCAAAAAGCTGTGGAGCTATATGAACATATCCTACGACCGCTATATCCGCACGACCGACGATTATCACGTTGAGGCTGTGCAGAAGATATTCAAGGCGCTGTACGACAAGGGATATATATACAAAAGTGAATACCAGGGCAAATACTGCACACCTTGCGAGAGCTTCTGGACAGACTCTCAGCTCGACGAGTCCCGAGTGTCACAGACCTGTAAAGGTCGCAAAGGAAGAGGCATACTTCTTCAAGACTTCGCCGTTTGCAGACAGAATTGAAAAACTGCTGACCGAGACAGATTATCTGCGCCCGAAGACCCGTGCGACAGAGCTGGTGAACAACTTTATCAAGCCCGGTCTTGAAGACCTGTGCGTTTCAAGAACGACATTCAAATGGGGTATCCCCGTAACGTTCGATGACAAGCACGTTGTATATGTGTGGATAGATGCGCTTTCAAACTATATTACGGCGCTCGGCTACAACAACGGCGCATATGCTGACTTTGACAAGTTCTGGCCTGCAGATGTTCACATGGTAGCAAAGGACATCATGAGATTCCACGCTATCATCTGGCCTGCAATGCTGATGGCTCTTGATCTGCCGCTGCCTAAGCATCTTGCTGTTCACGGCTGGATAACTTTCCTCAACAAGCAGGGCGAGGAGCAGAAGATGAGCAAGTCTCTCGGCAACGTTGTTGACCCGTTCATGCTCGGTGAGCGCTACGGTGTTGACTGCATCAGATACCACATACTCAGAGAGATGGCTCTCGGTGCTGACAGCGCATTCTCAAACGAGATAATGATAAACCGCATAAACTCCGACCTTGCCAACGGTTTCGGAAACCTTGTTTCAAGAACTGTTGCGATGGCTGACAAGTATTTCGGCGGAAAGCTCCCGACAGAGCGTGAGGCAGCCGAGGTCGATGATTCGCTCATCGGCTGCGTAAGCGCAATGCGTGACAAGGTGGACACCTGCATCGACGAGACACGCCTTAAGAATGCACTTGAGGAGATATTCGTTGCTG
>CAMYUO010000294.1 GCA_947302065.1 uncultured Clostridia bacterium
ATAAACATCATCGGGTATGTCCTGTCCTTGTCATAGTTCGGCGGCAGCGTTACCTGCACAAGAAACTCGATGCCAAGCTGCTCGTCATAGACGGTGTATTCCTCGGTCTTGTCCTTGATAGCCGAAAGCTTGTCGCTGTCATATTCCCACGAATGCTTGTTGTTCGCATACGGATCGTTATCGGTAAGATGTATGAGCGCCTCTGTTTCATACCTGTCGGGCATCTCGGTGTATTTGCCGCTTATCACAGCTTCTGTCACAGCTTTTGTCTGCTTCATGATGCTCTGCGTTTTTGCATTATCGTAATTGTTGCTTTTACACATTTCCTCAATGCCTGAATATATCTCTTCTTTGTTTTTGAAAGTCGTGTCACCGACAACCAGCTTGCCGCCGTCATATCCCTTTGGCGGAACAATGAGATTGTACGCAACGCCGTTTATCATTGCACCGTCATACTCCTGATCCTTGGCATCTGCAATTTCCTTTTTTGCATCTTCCTCGGTCATATAGCCTTTTTTGACCCAGTCGTTATACTGCTGTATCTGGTACTCTTTGGTGACCTTGACCTTGCCTATCTTTATGTCAGGCTCGGGCAGGCCCTTGTCGAGCAGCGAAAAACTGCGCTTTTTTACATATGCCTTTTCGTAATCGCTCATCTTGTTCGTCAGCTTTGTCGGTTTAACATTTTCCTTGCTCTTTGAAGAGCTGCTGTCAGATGTGCTCTGACTTGCACTTGATCTTTCATCATCCGCACTGCTGCTCGAGCCGCACGAACTCATTGACATCAGCAGCGCAGCTGCCAGTATCACAGCCAGTGATTTCTTCATATCGCCTCATACCCCATTTCTGCATTCTGCCGCTGTATTCTTATTCTTGTCAGCCCATTGGCTGTCGGCACAATTGCTTAAATATGATAGCATTTCTGCACAGTATGATTCAATACATATTTTGTGAATTTTTTCAAGCGAATGCGCAGGAAAATGCTTGATAAAAATCAGCTTGTGTGGTATAATGATACAAAGTTTTTAAACTGTATAAAGGAGGTATCATATGAGAGTGTTGTTTATCGGCGGAACGGGAACTATCAGCATGGCGATAACCCGTTTGCTTGCCGAAAGGGGAGACGAGCTTTATCTGCTAAACCGAGGTAACCGCAACGACAGCCTGCCAAGCGGCGTGAAAACCATCACTGCGGACATCAATGACGAGCAGGACGTGCTGCAGAAAATCGGTGATATGACGTTTGACTGCGTCGGCGAGTTCATCGGCTTTGTTCCGCAGCAGCTTGAACGGGACTATCGGCTGTTTGCGGGCAGGACAAAGCAGTTCATCTATATCAGCTCGGCATCGGCGTATCAGAAACCGCCGCAGAGCTATGTCATTACCGAGCAGACCCCGCTTGAAAATCCCTATTGGGAATATTCACGCAACAAGAAAGCCTGCGAGGAGTATCTGTTTGAGCGTTACAGACAGGACGGTTTCCCCGTAACGATAGTTCGCCCGAGCCACACCTATGATGAGCGCAGCGTACCGCTCGGCGTTCACGGCAAAGGCGGCAGCTGGCAGGTCGTCAAGCGCATAATGCAGGGGAAACAGGTCATCATTCACGGCGACGGCACGTCACTGTGGACGATAACCCACAACAGCGATTTTGCCAAAGCTTATGCAGGGCTGGTCGGCAACCCGGAAGCGATAGGTGAGGCTTTCCATATAACGAGCGATGAAAGCGTCAGCTGGAACGAGATTTACGGCGCTATCGCCGAGGCTCTCGGCAGGGAGCTGAAGCCTTACTATGTGTCGTCCGAGATGCTTGCCGCACTCGGCAGGGATTATGATTTCACGGGCAGTCTTATCGGCGACAAGGCAAACTCTGTGGTGTTTGACAACTCAAAAGTCAAGTCGCTAGTGCCCGATTTCAAAGCGACGGTCTCAGCTGCCGACGGTATAAAAATGACGGTCAAAAATATCCTCGCACACCCCGAGCTGCAGAATGACGATGACGAGTTCGATGAGTGGTGCGATAAAGTTATAGCGATATGCGAAAAAGCAAAGGAGGATTTTTACAATGGATAATTTCAATTTCTACAGCCCGACAGAGTTCGTGTTCGGCAAGGGCAGAGAGTGCGAATGCGGAAAGTATGTTAAAAAGTACGGCGGAAGCAAAGTGCTTATCCACTACGGCGGACAGTCTGCGCAGAAGTCGGGTCTGCTTGACAGAGTCAAAAAGTCGCTTACTGAAAGCGGCGTGCCGTTTGTCGAGCTTGGCGGCGTTCAGCCGAATCCCCGTGATACTCTTGTTTACAAGGGCATCGACCTTTGCCGCAGCGAGAATGTTGATTTTATCCTTGCAGTCGGCGGCGGCTCTGTGATCGACTCGTCAAAGGCGATCGCCATGGGCGTTGTTTATGACGGCGATTTCTGGGATTTTTACAGCGGCAAGCGTGCGCAAAAGGCTCTGCCCGTCGGAACAGTCCTCACCATTGCCGCAGCAGGCAGCGAGGGCAGCGGTGACTCCGTCATCACAAAAGAGGACGGTATGCTCAAAAGAGGCTCAGGCTCTGATGCTATCCGCCCGAGATTTTCCGTTATGAATCCCGAGCTTACGCAGACTCTGCCTGCTTACCAGACAGCCTGCGGTGCGACAGATATTATGGCTCACGTTTTTGAGAGATATTTCACCAACACTCCCGAGGTCGAGATAACCGACAGGCTTTGCGAGGCTGTTCTGCTGACGATGGTCAAGGAGACCCCGAGAGTCATCGCAGACCCGAACAACTATGAAGCACGGGCAAACATAATGTGGGCAGGCACTGTCGCACACACCAACATCGTCGGTGTCGGCAGACAGCAGGACTGGAACAGCCACCGCATCGAGCACGAGCTTTCCGCACTTTACGACTGTGCTCACGGCGCAGGTCTTGCAGTTATAATGCCTGCGTGGATGGAGTTCGTGTATAAGCACAACGTTTTGCGTTTCTGCCAGATGGCAACGAGAGTCTTCGGTTGTCAGATGGATTTTGAAAACCCGGAGAACACTGCCCGTGCAGGCATCAAAGCGTTCAGGACTTTCCTGCACAATATCGGCATGCCGATCAACTTTGCAGAGCTCGGCGCAAAAGTCGAAGACATTCCTGCGCTTGTCGATAAGTTCGGCGTAGGCGACGGCAGAACAGGCGGTTTCGTCTCGCTCTCGGCAGACGATGTCACACAGATATACAAAATCGCTGCGAAAGCAGAGTTGTGATAACGCCATTAGATATTCAATTGTTCATTTTCCTTTTCGGTTCAATACAATTTCCGATAGTCTATCCCGCCCATGACAGTCGTTTTTAAGACGGCATCTTAC
>CAMYUO010000295.1 GCA_947302065.1 uncultured Clostridia bacterium
ATTCAATATGCACCTGCCTTTTCATGAACTCGCTATTATACGGTGTCGGACGTAATTTCATACTCCGAACTTGCGAACCGTAGATATGCGGCTTAAATATGATACCATATACATAATAAAAAGTCAAGCTTCCTGCAAAAGTTTACAGAAAATTTACTTTATCCCGTTCTCCATCAACTCAGTTCTATGCCACAGAACATCGTGGCTATGGTCTGTCACGATGTTTTTACAATCGTCTATACTATCGCACAAATAGTCACTTATTACGTCAAAATCGGCATTACAGCCAAACAAATAATAAGAGCTGTCAGTATCGTATCGGGCAATAGCGTAATAGCACAAGGTATCATATCTTTCCCCTGCTTCATATGCAGCTGCACCGTAATCGCCCTTTTCAGTATACATCAAAACAGCCGCCCCGTCTAATCGTGCAGGAAACATACGCACCTCCGCAAATTAAATCTCCCTGAATGCCTCTTTTATCGAGTGCACGCCGACGACCTTGATGCCCAGCTTTTTGGTGTCCACCGATTTGAGTGCGTGCGCAGGCAGTATCACCTTTTCAAAGCCCATTCTCTCCGCCTCGGCAATTCGCTGTGCAGCGTGAGTGACCGTCCTCAGCTCGCCGCCAAGTCCTATCTCACCGAAAGCGATAGTCTTGCTGTCGATTATCTTGTCCGTCAGGCTCGAATACAGCGCCATTGCGACCGACAGGTCAGCCGCCGTGTCGTCAAGCTTCAAGCCGCCTACTATATTTATATACACGTCAAGTCCGCCGAAAAAGTAGCCCAGCCGCTTTTCCAGAACGGCTATTATTATCGACATCCTGTAATAATCTATTCCCGTCGCAGTGCGTCTCGGCGTTGACAGTGAGGACTTTGACACCAGCGCCTGCACCTCTGCCATTATCGGTCTCGTTCCCTCGATTATGCAGGCAACGCAGGTGCCCGAAACGTCTGTCGGTCTGCCGTCGAGCAGCAGCATCGACGGGTTTTCCACCTCGAGCAGTCCCCTGTCCGCCATTTCAAATACGCCTATCTCGTTGGTCGAGCCGAAACGGTTCTTTGCCGCACGCAGAATGCGGTATGTAAGATTCCTCTGTCCTTCAAAATACAGCACGCAGTCAACGATGTGCTCCATGACCTTCGGTCCTGCGATAGCACCGTCCTTGTTGACGTGACCGACGATAAACATCGGGATCTCCTCGGATTTTGCCGTGTGCATAAACATGTTCGTGCATTCACGCACCTGCGTCACAGAGCCCTGCGCCGAGCTTATCCCTGCCATGCTCATCGTCTGTATCGAGTCTATTATCACTATCTCGGGCTTTTGCTTGACGATAACGTTGCATATTCTCTCGCAGTCTGTCTCTGCCAGCAGATAAAGATTCGGCGTCGCAACGCCCAACCTGTCCGCACGCAGCTTTATCTGCCTCAGCGATTCCTCTCCCGAAACATATAAAATAGTGTGGTCATCACCGAGGAAAGAGCATATCTGCAAAAGCAGCGTCGATTTGCCTATTCCGGGCTCACCGCCGAGCAGCACCAGAGAGCCTTTGACCAAGCCGCCGCCGAGCACCCTGTCAAGCTCGCCGAGTCCCGTCTTATAGCGCACCTCGTTGTAGCTCGCATCAACAGCCGTAACGTTCACGATGCTGTCCGAAATGTCCTTGACCGCCGAAGCCGCCCTTGCTCCCGAACGTGCGCTCACCGTCACCTCGACTTCCTCAAAGGTGTTCCATTCGCCGCAGTTAGGGCATTTTCCGTTCCACTTGCTCGTTTCGTATCCGCACTGACTGCACACATAACTGCTCTTGACCTTAGCCATACCGCACTCTCCCTTTCAAGTCATATGTCCTTTTGATTATAGCACATTTGCACAGCATTTGCAAGGCGGATATGTACAGTTTATCGGACTTTTCCGAAAAAACGCCGCAAATGTTTGACAAGTCTGCGAAATCATAGTACAATTAAGAAAAAATTTATTATGCGGAGGAATGTATAATGAATGTGTGGGGGTACTGGAAATGTCCGTACTGCGGAGAGACCGTCCGTGCAGATCACAAGGACTGTCCAAAGTGCGGCACGTCGATACCCAACGATGTGCGGTTCTTTATGGACACGTCAAAACCGATCGAATACGTCGATAAAGAGCAGGAAAACAACGAAGCCAACTGGCTTTGCTCCTATTGCCGAACGCAGAATCCTACGCAGGCTGAGGTCTGCGAGAACTGCGGCGCCAAAAAAAGCGATGCCCTCGGCAGCTATCAGCCCGACCCCGAGCCGATAACGCCCGAACCAAAGCCAAATCCCCGGCCAAGGCAGCGGCGGCAAAGAGAACCCGAACCCGTGCGGAAAAGGAGCATAATAAAAGCTCTCATATTCCCGATGATAATGCTGGCGGCCATACTTATATATTCCTGGTACATCAAGCCCGTCGATCGTGAGGGCGAGGTCATCAGCTTCGGCTGGCAGCAGGAAATAGGCGTCGAGGAGTATAATACATACCGTGAAAACGGCTGGAACGTGCCGAGCGGCGGCACCGTCGTCTCGTCAAATCGTGAAGTGCGCTCTTATAAGCAAGTCCTCGACCACTACGAGACCAAAACCAAAAAGGTCGCCAAAAAGGTAAAGGACGGCTACGATGTCAAGTATAAGGATATGGGCAACGGGCAGTACAAAGAGGTAAAAACGCCCCGCTACAAGACCGTCTACGAGAACAAGACCTACAAAGAGCCTGTCTACCGGAAAGAGCCCGTATATGACACCAAGTATTATTACGACATAGACAAATGGAAAGAGACCGATGTTCTGCGGACAAGCGCAGACGACCACGAACCGAAATGGGCAGAAACAGACCTGCCCGAGAAAGTTGATTCACCGAAATACGGCGATAAACGGCAGGGCAGCCGCAGAGGCACCTACTGGGTGGTAATAAAGGACGACAAGGGCCATGAACAAAAGCTGGAACGGAGCCTGGACGAATGGAAAGATCTCAAAGAGGGAGACAAAGTCAAATATCAGACCCACCGCTATTCCGACGACCCTCTGTAACTGACGGATATGTTCCCGACTTTTGACCGAAAAGTCCCCCAACACCAATGACGAAAGGAAAAGCTATGAGCAGATACATACTTTCACTCGACCAGGGCACAACATCATCACGAGCACTTATCTTCAATGAAAACGGCGAAAAAGATGATTCTGTGCCTTGCGTTTCTCTGTCTGCTGCGTCCGGCGCTCCCGGCCTGCGCCGAAGAGAGCGCCGCACAGCGCGGCATGGAAAAGATCAAAACCGCTTACAACTGGGACTGCATCGTG
>CAMYUO010000296.1 GCA_947302065.1 uncultured Clostridia bacterium
TTGGCATTGAGCCACGGAGTTCCATCAAAAGCAGCATTTCCAAAGCTTTTCAGTGTTGATGGGAAAGCGATAGATGCAAGAGCAGTACACTTTCTGAATGTACATTCAGGTATCCTGGTCACTTTGCTTGGAATCTTGAACGATTTCAGTGAAGGACAGTTAAAGAACGCATATCCATTAATGGTCTTTACAGACTCGGGAAGAACGATCGAAGCCAGCTTAGGGCAGCTTGAGAACGCATTGCTGCCAATATCAGTCAAGCCGCTGCTTATGAACACTACTTTCTCAAGCACAGTCATATTTCTGAACGCATATGAGGCAAGATGCGTGATCGAGCCCGGTATCTTCAGGATCTTGAGTGAAGATGAGACTTTGTTGAGGGCATCCGAGGCTACGCGGGTGACCTTTTTGCCGTCCGCAGTTGACGGGATCGTCAGGGTCGTCGGTGAATCGGTGCCGATATAGTTCTGCAAATATAGCGTTCCGTCAGAATTCTCGTAGAACACGAAATTTCCAGATTCAAGCGCCGATGCTTTTATCCCGCCCGAAAGATCAGACAATGCAGGAATGAAGCAGGCAGCCGCAAAGATAACTGCCAATGCCATAAAACATCTGAGTATCCTTTTCATTTCAAAGCTCCTCCTATTGTTTAAAAAATATACTTTATTATATCACAGGCGGTTATTATTGTCAATGTCAGAGGTTTTGAAACGATCCTCAGCCCAGCAACACTTGAAATCTCGTCAGATTTGTGGTATAATTAGCAAGGCGCAAAAGAAGAAAAACTATAAGGAGGAATGCAAATGAAGCTTCTTGAAAAACTGATCGCTGAAAAGAATACCAGTCACAAAGGCGGGGTTTATAACAAGCTTCAAGTTGATTTTGCTTATAACTCCAATCACATAGAGGGCAGCAGACTCACCCACGATCAGACAAGATATATTTATGAGACAAAAACCGTAGGTGTCGGAATTGATAAGTCCGAAGCGGCAGTCAGAGTAAACGATGTCATCGAGACAGTCAATCATTTCCGCTGCTTTGACTTTATCATTGATACCGTCTCACAGCCTGTTGATGAAGCATATATCAAGCAGCTGCACGCTATCCTTAAAACAGGCGTAATGGACAACAGTGCTGTTATCGGAGAGTATAAGAAAGAAGCGAACTATGTTGCCGACCTGACAACAGTTTCTCCCGAAGGTGTATCCGATGCTGTTAAGAAGCTGTTATCCGAATACGAACAGTCGCATATGATGCTGTTTGATATTGCCGAGTTCCATATGAAATATGAGCGAATACACCCATTCTACGACGGAAACGGCAGAACGGGCAGGTTGCTGATGTTCAAGCAGTGCCTCGCCAATGGAATTTTGCCTTTTATAATCGACGATAACGACAAGATGTTCTATTATATGGGCTTGAAAGAATGGCAGACCGAGGACAAAAACGAACGGCTCATCAATGTTCTGCTTTCATCGCAGGATAACATGGCAGCAGTTCTTGATTATTTCGGCATTGAGTATGACAGAGGTGCTGACAACTACAAAGATGTCGTAGCCCAGCGTTCCAGATAAGCCGTTTCTCTTCAAAAGTGCATATCTAAAAGGTTTATACAAGTTTCATAACTTTCAAAGACATTTAATAAACACAAGCTGAGATGTTTATATTCGGTTAATTAGAATGATCTCGCCGCAAGCAGTATCTTTACTGCCTACGGCGAGATCGTTTATTTATTCTCCTGTATCGAGTCCATTGTTCAGGACCATATTATATGCACTGTTTGCAGACTCAAACTCCTTTTTCTCACGTCACCTATCTACTTCACTTTTGATCGCAAGCATTTCATCGACTATCAGCTCGACCTTGTCGGGCTTTACATAGTTAAGATATGATATCATTCGCTCGATGCCTTTTGGGCTGCCGATATGCTCGGCTATGATATCACCAAGCTCTGCGGGATAGCCCAGAGAAACCAGCGATGAGATAAGTCTTTCGTATGTACGGCTCCAATTCACTCTGCCGTCATTTGTGTATGTCATATCAAACTTCTCGCTTTCCGTGTATATTGTTCACAAATCTCATAAGTGCTGCCATGCCAAAATTCATAAGCACGATAACTGCAAATATGGCTATGCCCACAGGATATCCCCAGTTGAGAAAACCGTACCAGTCGTTTGTATCAGGCCATTCGCCCTTGCCGTTTATAAGGATGTTTACAAGGTAGCCAATACCGTAAACAAGTGCGGGAAGTGCCGAAAAAACTGCATACTTAAAGGGAATTCTCTGCTGTGTTTTTAAGAGGATGAATTCGAGCATTGCGGCAAGCGGAAGTATCAGATGAAACCACAGATTTGCGTTCTCGTAAAGGTTGAGGTCGGGATACATCGGTGCAAGGAAAGCTGCAACAATGAGAAAAGTGAGTGCCACAGCTGAAACTGCCATCAGTTTCAACAGTGCAGGGAATCTCTTTCCGAGAAAGCTAAACACCAGCCACAATGCTGCAACTATCCCGCAGAATTCATTCGAGAGCACAGTGAAATATTTCAGATTTGAGATCCCAGATGAGGAAAGTTCCGAGCCGTTGCCTTTATGACTTATCATGATCACAGTACCGATGACTGCAAATATGACTATAATGATATTCAATATCACGCTGACAGTATTGCGGTGATCTTTCTTGATAACTGTATTATCTTCCGATGTGTTCATTGTATCACTTCCCTGCAGTAAAATTAAGGTTATTCAAGAAAAAAGCTTTACAGTAGTATATCATATATCAGCGGCTTTTTCAAGACTTATATCGACAACGGGGAATCATCTGAATATCTGCGCCTTACATAACATGATCTGTTTTGATCAACTTTTACTAAAAAGTAAAGGCGCTCGTGCGAACGCCTTTTTGTATATGATATAGTTTTACCAGCCGGATTTGATGACAGATACCATTTGACTCAGGATATTATTCGGCACTGCGGCTGTGCCTCCGACAGCTGTGATAAGCATCGGGCACTTATTGAGAAGGTACTGTTTTGTTTCTGCAACGAGCGCCTGGTCTGCAAGGATAAGAGCAGATCTGGTCTGTGCTGCATAAACGCCTGCTGTGAGAGCATCAGGGAAATCCTTGCCCGTAACAACGCAGACTCTGTTATTCGTGAATTTACCATAGAATCTATCATTCACGGCTGCACAGGTTGCATACCTGTTTGCACCTGCAAGGCGATAGACATTGCTGCTGTAAGATCTCAATGTTGTCATAGCTGAATCAGGGATGACCGCTGTTCCGCCGATAACATAGATATCCATATTGGTTCCCT
>CAMYUO010000297.1 GCA_947302065.1 uncultured Clostridia bacterium
AGGTGAGGTCTGTAAGCCGAGCACTATCGAGTTGATGATGATGACGACAAGTATTGATAAATGAAATGAAACGGAGGAAATATCGATGAAACGAAGAATAGGTATCCTTACCAGCGGAGGCGACTGCCCGGGACTTAATGCAACTATAAGAGGCGTTGCAAAGGCTTGTTATGAGAGATTTGGCAATGATGTTGAGATAATCGGCATCGAAGACGGCTATTTCGGTCTTATGAACAATATGTGCCGCCTTATGAGCCAGTCTGATTTTTCGGGTATCCTTACCACAGGCGGAACTATTTTCGGTACAAAAAGAACTCCATTCAAGAAAATGCAGATAGTTGAGGAGGACAATGTCGACAAGGTAAAGTCGATGAAAGCTACATATAAGACTCAGAAGCTTGACTGCCTGCTCACACTTGGCGGCAACGGCACACACAAGACTGCAAATCTTCTCTCCGAAGAGGGACTTAATGTTATCGGTCTTCCAAAGACTATCGACAATGATATCTGGGGCACAAGCGTTACGTTTGGTTTCCACACTGCTGTGAATACTGCTACCGATGTTATCGACAGGCTTCATTCAACAGCAAACTCTCACGGAAGAATACTTGTTTGCGAGATAATGGGTAATAAAGCAGGCTGGCTGACACTTTATTCGGGTGTTGCAGGCGGCGCAGATATGATCGTAATCCCCGAGATACCTTATGATATCGAAAAGCTCGCCGAGGCGTGTGAAAAGCGTAAGGACAAGAGATTTGCTATCATGGCTGTTGCTGAGGGCGCATTTGACATAGCAGAAGCTAAGATGAAGAAGAAAGAGCGTGCTGCTTTGAGAGCAGAGCAGGGTATCACCACCGCAACAAGCAGGATCGCAAAGCAGATCGAACAGATGACAGGCGCAGAGGCAAGAGTCTGTGTTCCGGGTCATATGCTCAGAGGCGGCAGCCCGTCGGCTTACGACAGAGTTCTTGCCACAAAGTTCGGCGTTCACGCTGCAAAGCTCATCTCCAAGGAGAAATACGGCTATGCTGTTGCAATGGTCAAGGATAACGTTACCGAGAATCAGCTCTCGGATGTTGCAGGCAAGACCAAGTTTGTTCCTGAGGACGATCAGCTTGTCAAAACAGCAAGAGATATCGGTATATCTTTTGGTGATTGATATTAATATGATAGTATTAAAGCCCGAGAAAACTCGGGCTTTGCTTTTGTGAAAGAAATAAGGCGTGCCGTTCAAAGCACGCCTGTGTTGTTTTTAGTCAGCTTGTGATGAGCTTTCGTTTTTGTTCTTTGGCTGAGTTTTAAGACCCGGATCTTTTGTCTTTTTTGCCTTTTCGGTCAGATCGTCGATCATTCTTTTGAGAAACTCAAAGTTCCTGTCATAGTTTTTCTGTGCAGTTTCAAGAGAGTCATCAACTGTTGCGACAGGCTGCCTGATCGAAATATGCACATCGTTCGGCATATCTTCAAATTCAAGCTGGTCGGCAACAAGCTGCATATTCAGCGAGAAACCTCTTTCATCGACATACTTGTTGTCGGGGAACTTGCTCTTGAGATCGTGATCCATTATCTCCATATAGTAATCATCTGTATTTGAATCGGTGATAACGAGCATGTTTTCTGTCGAGTGTATCTCGGTGAGGAACATCGTGTTGTTGTCCATCTGATTCTGGTTGTTCTGTGAACGGTCAAGCGGGATTATCTGCACTTCAACATGAACATAACCGTTGTCGTCAACATCATCAACGTATTGCTCAAAGAACTCTTCAAGCAGAGGCTGCCTGAGTTCAAGATCATTGTCAGCGATCATATATACAGTTAGATCGGGCTTTTTCTTTGTCAGTTCGTTGTATAGTATGAAGCCGACAACGAAAACAATGAAAACAGAAAGACCAATCCACCACTTGTTGTGATAGAAAAAGTTGTCTGCCTTTTTCACGATGGACTTTTTCTTAACGACTGTTTCGGTCTGCTCATCGCTCTGCTCGGTGTTTTCGATTTCGTCTTCTTCGTCAGGCTCGTTTTCCTCTGCCTTAGCAGGCTCGGCATTTGCGCCTTTTTGCTTCATGAGCTCAAGACGTTCTTTTGCAAGCTGGCGCTCATGCTCCTTCTGAGCTTCCTTTTCACGCCTTTTGCGTTCTTCGGTAGCAGCACGCCTTTTTGCTTCGAGCTCTGCACGCTGCTGCTGTTCTTTATCGTATATCGCTTTTTCGTATTCGTAATCCTCAGAATCAAGCAGAGACTGAGAATTATTCTTATCGTTTTTATCCGCCATTATTGTCACCTCAGTTTTCAACAAGTATACAAGACAAATGTGAACTGCTAATTAACAAATTTTTGATTAAAATTTTAGTGATAATGCCAATATACTTGACCGCCGAATTATTCTATAATTATAGTGGATAATTAATATCAAAGAGGTGACTGAAATGCTTGACAATATCAAACAGAAAAAGCTGAGCAAGGAAGAATGTGCGGATCAGATCGAACAGCTCCGCTCACGGCTCTGGGCGCTCGAAAACAAGATCAAGGAGAACAACCTGCCTGTCATAATCACTATCGACGGCTGGTCAGCATCGGGCAAAGGCTCACAGATAGCACAGCTCATCAAATGCCTTGACCCGAGATTCTATAAGGTCATGTCTTTCGGCAAACCGAATGAGGTCGAGCGCAGAAAGCCGTGGCTCTGGCGTTATGCCTGCGCTATGCCTATGCAGGGCAATTTCCTTATCCTTGACCGCAGCTGGTATCGTGACACGGCAAATGCTTATCTCTATGATGAGATAGACAAACCCGAGATGCGCAGACGTTTCGATGACATAAATGTCTTTGAGCGGCAGCTTGCAGATGACGGTTATCTCATCGTCAAGTTCTTTTTGCATATCACTGAGGACGAGCAGAAAAAGCGCATCAAAAAGCTCACTTCTTCAGATTATACCAGCTGGCGAATAGATGAGCATGACCTGTATAATCTCAAAAAGCGTGAAAAGTTCACCAAATACTATGATGAGATGATCACTAAGACCAACACCCCGAGCGGTGTGTGGAACGTTATCGGTGCCGATGACAAAACAGCGGCAAAGCTTGATATGCTCAAAATACTTGTCGAGGCGATAGAGGGCAAGCTTCAGGCAAAGGCTGACGGCAAAAAGTTCGTGCCGAAGAATCTGCTTGAATTTGCAGATGTCAAGCCTGAGAGCTTTGAAATGGCTAAGACTCGCAAGGTAAGCGAGGTCTCGCTCGATAAAACGCTGACCGAGGAAGAATACCAGAAACAGCTTGATAAGTGTCAGGACAAGCTGTTCAAGCTTC
>CAMYUO010000298.1 GCA_947302065.1 uncultured Clostridia bacterium
CCTTTCTGACCGTTGCAAGAACCTGTTCCCACGCATATTTCGCACGGTCACGCTTCGTCAGTTTTTCCTGCACTGCGTCTATGCTCTTGCCGTTTCTGATGAACTCTTCTATCTGGTCTTCAAGGTGCATCTTCTCGATGACCGTGCCGCCGACAACCGCTATGACCAATCCAAGCACAACATATATGACTGCGACTTTCCAGCCGAAAATACTTGTCAGCAGAACAAGTGAGCCGAGGTCTACCATTGGAGATGAAATCAGAAACGAGAATGTCACGCCAAGCGGCAACCCTGCGCTTGTGAAGCCGATGAACAGTGGTATTGACGAGCATGAACAAAACGGTGTTACCGTTCCCAGCAGCGCGGCTATACAGTTCGCACCAATGCCGTGAAATCTGCCAAGCATCTTCTTTGTGCGCTCGGGCGGGAAAAAGCTCTGTATATACGAGATGATGAAGATGACCACGCCGAGCAGAATCAAAATCTTTATCACATCGTACATAAAGAACTGCAGCGCGCCGCCCAGCCGTTTATCCGTATCAAGACCACAGGCACGAATCAGCGAGCCGATGAGGCGGCTGAGCCATTTCATGCCGATTATCTCTTCCTGAACAAAGTCCCACATAGCTATCCGTCCTGGGCGAGCATTTCTGCGACTATCTCAGCGGCTGCTCTCACCATTTCGGGACAAACGCTCGTGAAAAGTCCTTTTTCCCTTGCGCACTCCTTGCCCTCTGCTGTCGAAATGTCGCAGCCCAGCAGGTCACGGCAAATGTATGAGCCTTTGCGTCTTTTGAACTCGTCAAGGAACTGCGCTGCCTTTGCACCCGCATTAGCGCGGCTTTCCATATCTGACGCATCACAGTGACCGTACTTTGCACCGAGAGCCATAAGCGCACCCGTGCAAGCTCCGCAAACCTCCGCTTTCATCATTCCTGCGCCGAAGCAGCCGCCGATCTTCAATGCCTGCGCCTCCGAAACGCCAAGCTCCTCTGCAAACGCAGCAAATACCGCCTGCGAACACATAAACCTCTGTCCGAATAATTCTACTGCCCTTTCTGCATTGTTCATTTTTGTTTCCTCCTATAAATATATTTAGATATATCGATATGTTGACCTTGCTTAAAGCCGCACATCAGTACGGCTTGGTTTGTCATTTTTTACAGCATTTGCTCTCAGTGCTTTTCACCGAGGTTATCTCGCCGAGACACTTCATAGCATTGAGCGCACCCTGCGGCGAAATTGAATAGTGCATCCACTTGCCCTCTTTTCTGCCGACCACAAGACCGCTGTCACACAGTATTTTCATGTGGTGCGAAAGCGTCGGCTGACTCAGTTCCATTTGCTCTATAATGTGGCAAGCGCACAGCTCACCGCCCTGCAAAAGCCTGAATATCTTCACTCTGTTCTCGTCGCACAAAGCCTTGAATATCACTGTTATCTGCTTGTCACTCAGTTCCATATGCACTGCTCCTTTTCTGTCATATCGAATTTTATCTATGTGTATTATACAACACATATTCAAGTTTGTCAATATGTTTTTGAAAGTTTTTTTGAAATCTCAAAACTCACTTGCCTCGATAGCTGATTATCTACGTCAATTATAGCAGCAAAACAATTTGACAATTCAAACTGATTATTAGCTGAGTCGGTATTTTGCCGACTCAGGTCAGAACCGCCTTATGAATGTAATAAACGGATCTGGATTCTATAGTCTTGTACTTTCCAGTAAGCTGCCAACTGCAAAAAAGGTAAAGCATTGGGTAACATCAGAGGTACTGCCGACTATAAGAAAGGCAGGCGGCTATGTTGATGATCCCGACAAGTTTTCAAACAGTGAAATAATAATAATTAGAAAATAACGCTATCGTATCACAATCAGTCATATTATCATTGCTTTGCAAAGCATATTTTCGGAATGTATTCCATTTTCGCTTGACAAACGAATATTTATGGATTATAATACAGATAATAAGACTGATGGGAGGCTGCACACAATGAAATTGATAGAGAGAAAAGAATACCTTGATTGGCTTAAAAGCTGGAAAGAACAGCAGATAATCAAAGTCGTATCAGGAGTAAGACGCTGCGGAAAGTCAACGCTTTTTGAACTGTACAAGAACTGGCTTGTTGAGAATGGTACTGAAAAGCAGCAGATAATAAGCATCAATTTTGAAGATATAGATTTTGAAGAACTTACTGATTACCGCAAACTATATGATTATATCAAGGGCAAGTTAGTCCCGGATAAGATGAATTACATCTTCCTTGATGAAATACAGCATGTTGAAAGCTTCGAAAAAGCAGTTGACAGCTTGTTCATAAAGAAAAACTGTGATGTCTATATCACAGGATCAAATGCTTACTTTATGTCAGGTGAACTTGCGACACTACTTTCAGGAAGATATGTTGAACTTAAAATGCTGCCGCTGTCATTCAAAGAGTTTTGTTCAGGCTTAAAAGGCAGTGCCACGATGTCCAACGCCAAAAAGTTTGATAAGTACATCGAGCAGAGTTCATTCCCTTATCTTATGAATTACAATTTAGGCAAGAACGAGGTTCGTGATTACCTAAAGGATATTTACAACTCTGTACTTTTGAAAGACATCGTTTCCAGGCTTAAAGTTGCTGATGTCAACACTCTCGAGAACATCACCAAGTTCATGCTTCATAATATAGGAAATCTGGTCTCCCCTGCCAAAATAACCAACACACTCAAATCACAGGGAAAAAGCGTTGACCAAAAGACCGTTGATAAATACTTGCGAGGACTCACAGACAGCCTTATGCTCTACGAAGCAAAAAGGTACAACCTGAAAGGAAAAATGTTTCTCAAGACCAACAGCAAGTATTATGCCGTAGATATCGGATTGAGAAATACTCTTGTCAAAAGCAGCGAAAGTGATATAGGGCACATTCTTGAAAACATTGTGTTCCTTGAACTCAAACGCAGAGGATATGAAGTATATGTCGGACATCTTGACGATGCGGAAATAGACTTTGTTGCTCAGTATGAAGGCGAGATTGTATACTATCAGGTATCCGCTTCGACGCTCGACGAAAACACTTTGAAGCGTGAACTGACTCCATTCAAAAAAGTGAATGACAACTATCCGAAATATCTGCTTACGCTTGACGAAGTCTTTGCAACAGCAAACTATGACGGTATTAAAAAGCTTAATGTTCTTGACTGGCTGCTTGATATGTAATTATTTATCAAAGAGGTCAGCAAAGGCAGCAGAAAAAAGAGGTGACATAACACGAATTCAGGCTTTTTGTGTTATTCACTTGCTTTTTCTGTTTG
>CAMYUO010000299.1 GCA_947302065.1 uncultured Clostridia bacterium
GTGTGCTTGAAACCTGTCGGTCTGATGTTGAATTTCAGATCTCCGTAGCTTATCTGCCAGCTCTGCGGAAGCTTCCTGCGGAACTCCCACTGTCCGCCGCCCTTGTCCGAGCGGTGATAAACTCCGTCTGCCTTTGCCCACATCTCAGACCTTTTAGGCGACTTCCATATTATCTGCGGATCTGGTCTCACCAGAACGTGTCCGCCCCAGCTCTCCAGCTTTTCTCCGCACGATGTGTCCAATATTCTGTACTCTTTCCAGTTATCTGCTGTTCGCATCTTATCTATCCTTTACGTCTCGCCGTAAATACGCTCTATCGTCTCGGCGATCTTTTTCGCATATTCGGTTATGACACCTGTTTTCTTTCCCTCTATCATTATGCGCACAAGAGGCTCTGTGCCCGATTCACGCACATATATCCTGCCGTCGGCACCGAGCTTTTCGCTGTACTGCATGATGATATCGGTGATCTCGCTGTTGTCACGCCAGCGCTTTTTGTTCTCGCTTTTCACCCTTGCGCTGACAAGTATCTGCGGGTTGAGCGTTATCATCTTGCCAAGGTCGCTGAGCTTGCTCTCCGAGCGCTTCATTATCGTCAGAAGCTTTGTTCCGACGAGCAGACCGTCGCAGGTGTTTGCATCGTCAAGGAAAAAGATGTTTCCCGACTGCTCACCGCCAAGGTTGCTGCCCGAACGTTTCATCTCCTTGATAACGTTCATTCCGCCGACCTTAGATGTCGTGATAACTATGCCTGCCTGCCTTGCAAACTTGTAAAAGCCCGAGTTAGACATTTTCGTTACAACGCAGCTGTTGTTCTTCAGCGTCTTTCTGAACTGCATATATGCTGCGAAAACAGCCATAAGCTTGTCGCCGTCGAGCACCCTGCCCTGTTCATCGACCGCATAGCACCTCGCACCGTCGCCGTCAAACGCAAGTCCGAGATCGCAGTGCTCATCAATGACCGTTCTTACCAGCCCATCGAGCTGCAGCGTGCCGCAGTTGTGATTTATGTTCTTTCCGTCAGGCAGATCGTTTATCAGCACCGCCGTTGCGCCAAGGCCCCTGAAGATCTTGCCCGCACATTCGCTCGCTGCGCCGTTTGCACAGTCGATAGCCACCTTGATGCCGTTGTAATCGGTATCCACCATCTTGAGTATATGCCTTATGTAGTCCCACTGACCGTCCTTATCGTAATAGATATGTCCGATCTCGTCACCGTCTTTAAGCTCGTATTGCTGCTGTTCATTCATCACCAGCATCTCGAGCTGCTCCTCGGCATCTCTGTCTATGCGGAAACCGTCAGCGCCGAATATCTTCATGCCATTGTATCTGTAATCGCTTATGCCTGCGGTTATCATGATGCCTGCGCAGGCTGAATTTTTCTGCACCAGATACGACACCGCCGCCGTCGGAACAACGCCGACGAGCACAGCATCAACGCCCAGCGAGCATATCCCGCTGACGAGCGCCGCCTGAAGCACGTCACCCGAAACTCTTGTATCAAGACCGACGATGATCTTTGGTTTTTCGCTGCCTGCACACATCACAGATGCCACGGCTCTGCCAAGGCGCATTGCCGTTTCGCAGGTAAATCCAGTTACGGCGACTCCCCTTGCGCCGTCTGTACCGAACAATCTCTCCATAGCCTTTCCCAAGTGCCGCAGTCAGCGGCTTCCTCCTTTAGATTCACAGGTCTCCCCATGTCTTAAAACGTGGTCTGTCCATCCTTTAAAATGCCAAGATGCCTGTAAGCAAGCTCTGTTGCGCATCTTCCTCTCGGCGTTCTCGAAATGAAACCGAGCTGCATAAGATACGGCTCGCAGACGTCCTCGAGCGTCACCGATTCTTCACCTATCGCCGATGCGAGCGTTTCAAGCCCGACAGGTCCACCGCCGTAGCCGTTTATTATCATCTGCAGCATTCTCCTGTCAAGACTGTCAAGCCCGAGCGGGTCAACGTCCATCTGGTTGAGTGCTATCTTAGCTATCTCCTGAGTTATCCTCCCGTTGCCCATAAAATAGGCAAAATCCCTCACACTCTTTAAAAGTCTGTTTGCGATTCTCGGAGTTCCTCTTGAACGGGCGGCGATCTCCGCCGCTCCCTGCGTATCGCAGGGCACGCCGAGTATGTTTGCACTTCGCTTAACGATGTCGCTTAGCTGATCGGTCGTGTAAAGCTCAAGGCGCTGGATAACGCCGAATCTGTCACGCAAAGGCGAGGTCAGCTGACCTGCCCTTGTCGTCGCGCCGATAAGCGTGAACTTGTTCAGGTCTATGCGTATGCTCCTCGCCGCAGGACCCTTGCCCATGATTATATCAAGCGCGTAGTCCTCCAGCGCGGGATAAAGCACCTCCTCGACCTGTCTTGACAATCTGTGTATCTCGTCGATGAAAAGCACATCGCCTTTTTCAAGGTTCGTCAGCAGCGCCGCGAGGTCGCCCGGCTTTTCTATCGCAGGTCCCGAGGTTATGCGTATGTTAACGCCCATTTCGTGAGCGATGATAGTCGAAAGTGTCGTCTTGCCAAGACCCGGAGGTCCGTAGAGCAGAACGTGGTCAAGGCTGTCGCCTCGCTTTTTGCCGCCTGAATGTATATCGAGAGGTTGTCCTTGACCTTGTCCTGTCCGATATACTCCGCAAGCGTCTTAGGTCTGAGGCTGACCTCGAATTCGTCGGTCTCTTCCTTTGTGACCTGCGGCGCGACTATCCTGTCAGCATATTCGTTTTCTATTTCAAATCCGCCTTTTTCTATCAAGCGTTACACCACCCTTTTAGTGATTCTCACTCCTGCTTATTCCGGTTGACACCGAAAATCTCATCGGCAGCCTGAGTCATTTCCTTTGACCAGACGTGCCCTGTCTGCTGGATATCCAGCCACCCGAACTTTTCCTTGTAGCTCTCATCGTGAACGATGTCATACGGCGAGCTGTATTCGCTGTCGTGGCTCTCATAAAGCAATCTGCCCGTTTTTATCATATCGTCGGGATACTCGTCTTTGCCGGGGTTATCGAGCTTGTCAAATATCTCCTTGGTTATCTCATACAGGTAATAATCGCCTCGCCACGAGCTTTTCGCCGTGTACAAGCCTGTCTGTTCATCATAGCAGGCTCTCCAGCCAATGCCCTTTTTTATCTGCATTCAAGCTCCTCATTTCACTGCATAAAATCCGCACTGCATATATGACTGCCAGAAAAGCTCCGATGCCGCAAAGCCTGTCCTTTCGAGCATATCAAGATGCTGTCTTATGTTTATCGGGAAATATTCGGTGCCGTAGCGTGCAAG
>CAMYUO010000300.1 GCA_947302065.1 uncultured Clostridia bacterium
GCCGAGAACCATACGAAGAATATCAGCGAGCGCTTGCCCTTGACGGTGTCCTTTTTCAGTTCCTTGAGAAACGGCAGGGGAGCGTGCTGTTTTTTGCTGACTCTGACCTTTGAGGCTGTGTCTTCCTTGAGCAGCTTCATCACCGGCTTTTTGAGACGACGGAATGCGAAATACACCGACAGCACCATAAACAGAACGGTTGGTATTATTATCAGTGCTGCCCACACGCCGAACTGCGAGTGCCTTGTAATGTCATAATAGTTGTCTTTGTTCTGCACCTCGTAGAACTTCGGCATATATGCGGCTGCTGCGCCGACACCGACAACTGCGCCTGCAAAGACCGAAAGTCCGAATATCCAGAAATGCTTTGCGATGCCGAGATTTGAATAGCCGAGAGCTTTCATAATGCCCAGCTCTTTTGAACGGGAATTGATGAAGTTCTTGATGTATGTCAGCAGCATAACGATAGATGTGATGATAAGGCATCCGCCGCATACGCCGCAAACAACTGTGCTTGTTGAGAGCTGTGCGTCATAAATCTTCTGGGACTGTTCGCCGACGATAGTGTCCTTTATATCTATAAGGTCAACACGGTAGTTGAGGAACAGTGTGCAGACGAACGCTGCACAGCAAATTACTATTGAAATGCCAAACAGTTTTATTGTATCCTTTATCGTTACCATTTTGATCACCAGCCTATCTCATAAGCAGTTTTCTGCTCTGCGTTCTCGTATACATCGGTTATCTTTCCGCTGTTCATTCTGATTACGGTCTTTGCCATCTGTGCGATGTTCTCGTTGTGAGTTATCATTATAACAGTAAAGCCGTATCTGTCATGCAGCTTGCCGATGTAGTCGAGCACCTGTCTGCCTGTTGTTTCGTCGAGCGCACCTGTCGGCTCGTCAAGAAACAGTATCTTCGGGTTCTTTGCAAGCGCCCTTGCAACAGAAACTCTCTGCTGCTCACCGCCCGAAAGCTCGCTCGGATAGCTTGAAAGCTTGTCGCCGAGACCAACAGCCTCGATCATCTCTTTGTAATTTTCGTTGCCCGAAAGATCAGCGCCCATTCTCACATTCTTTTCAACGGTCATATTCGGCAGCAGGTAATACTGCTGGAAGATGAAGCCGATGTTGTCTCTGCGGAACTTTGTCAGCGCCTTGTCCGAAAGCTTGGTGATGTCTTTGCCGTCATACTTTACGCTGCCGCTGTCTGCACTTTCAAGACCCGAAACAACGTTGAGGAAAGTTGACTTTCCAGAGCCTGATGCGCCGAGGATAACAACGTAGTCGCCGTCCTTGATGTCTGCGCTTATGCCCTTTAATACTGTGTTCTGTGCAGCGCCGCTGCCGTAAGATTTTGTGATGTTTTCAATGGTAATCATTTTTATGTCTCCCTTTTTATTTATTTTTTGTTCTCCACATAGCTTTGTGTTTTGTATCTTTTACTTTTTGTTTCCCGAGAGCTTGTTCTTCAGTAAACTGACGAATATCTCTGCGACCATTTCGCCGATCTCCTGCGGTTTGAACGAGCAAACTCCCGTTGCGATCAGCGAGGCGATGCCGTGGGTATATATCCACAGATGCCTGTAAAATGCCTTTGCGGTGTCCTCATCAAGACCGTAGCCTGTCTGCACCGACTTGAGTATCTCCTCGTAGTTGTCGTCTATCATCGGCAGTATGCCGAGTGCTGAGCGCTTTTCTGTCTGCTCGCTCATAAACAGCATCTGGAACAGCTTCGGTTCTCTCATTGAGAACTCGATGTACTTTGCACCGACCTCTCTGAAAGCCTCTTTGCTTGCCAGCGCCTGCTCGATGTATTCGTTATAGACCGCTCTTGCGGCTTTCAGCGTTTCCTCGAGGACCTCTTCCATATTTTCAAAAACGCTGAATATCGGCTTTGACGATGCGCACAGCTTTTCGCCGAGCGCCCTTGCCGTTACGGCTTCGATGCCTTTCTCTCTTGCGATCTCTAAAGCCGCAGCGATTATCTCGTCACGAGTGAATTTGCATTTCGGCGGCATTCTATCTCTCCTTTCTTTTCTGCCACACCTGTTGGGCAACAGCTGTTGAGTAACGTGCGTTGAGCAACGTATGTTGCGCAACCCTTGATTTTGTTATATCATACTTTTCCGCATTTGTCAACCCCTTTTGCAAAACTTTTTTTGAGGAAATCGCAAAACGACGCAACAGCGGCGATTTTGGCATAAAAAAGACACGGAGCGTGAAACTTCGTGTCTTTTGCTTTTGATATACGTTATGAGACCACGGTGATAACGTCTTTGAGAACATAGTGGAAGGTCGGTGCCGACTGTTCCTTGTTCTCGACATATTCATCATTAAGGTCATATGTGTCGCTCGGGTCGTTCGGGTCAACGCCCACATAGTCACCTTTGAAAACGTGCGTTTTGCCGTTGCTCATATCGCTTATCGCATCGTCGATGAGCTTATCAGCGCCGTCGGGAGCGATCGCAGGGTTAAGCTCGAGCATTTCTACCCAGCCCTCTTTGAAACCGCCGCTTGCATCTTTGCCGTGGATATTGCCCTTGATGTGCTTTTCGATCTTGCCCTTGTTGAGCACGGCGTCAACTGCACCGATAATGTACTCAGACCAGTCTATTCGGCAGCTTATCAGCGCAACTGTCGGTGCAATATCCATCATATCCTGATTGTATCCGACGTGGTATACAGTGTAAGGCTTGTCGGCGTTCTGGCAGGCGAGTGCCGATGCTATCGTGTTTGAGTGATGCGAAATGATAACGCAGCCTTCCTCGATAAGCTGCTCTGCAGCCTCTTTTTCAAGCGAGTAACTCGTCCAGGTATTGATGTACTTGACTTTCATAACTGCGCTCGGGCACTGTGACCTTACGCCAAGCAGGAAAGCCGTGTATCCTGAGATGACCTCTGCAACGGGATACGCTGCAACGAATCCGACAATTGCCTGCTGCTCGGTTATCTCGCCTTTTTTGATCATTTCGTTGAGCTTTGCACCTGCAGCGATGCCGCTGATGTAGCGTCCCTGATATATCTCGCCCATAAAGGTATGGTAGTTGGGCAGCTCGGTGCCGCTGTTCGCATTATCGCAGGTCGCCTCACAGAACTCGATGTGTGAGTATTTTTCAGCCATTTTCTTGGCGGTCTCGCCGTAGCCGTAGGAGTTGGTGAAGATTATGTCGCAGCCCTGCGCTGCAAGGTCGTCGATAACGCTCCCGGCAGATTCATATGGGACATTGTTTTTCTCGATGACCTCTATCTTGTCGCCGTATTCGGCTT
>CAMYUO010000301.1 GCA_947302065.1 uncultured Clostridia bacterium
ACTTTTCGGTCGGTATCGCAAGCAGCACAGCGCCGTCGTCGTTGAATGCGACGTAGTGCATACCTTTGGCATCGCTGCACAGCGTATAGCTGCTCAGCTCTCTGGTCGTGGGGTGTTTAAGCTCGCCTGCGATGCTCAGCACCGGTTTGAGCGCCACGATAAACATAATGAGAACGAACAAGCCTGTGGCAGCAGTGAAGATAAGCTGCTCTGCCGAGCTTGCCATGCCTTTCCACGTTTTGATGACCACCAGCACGAACGCAGCGGCGATAAGACCCATTACTATTACCCTTACGAGATTTCCCGTAAAGTATTTTTTGACAGTTTCTTTTCCTGCGAGGATATCGGCACCGCTTGTAAAGATGTCTTTTACAAAGCCTGCAAAAAATGTGACCGCTATGAATCCCAATAACATCGGTGCCCATTTGAAACGCTCACGACGGGACTCTTTGTATCCCTCGAAAGCATACTGAAGGTTTTCCCTGAAAGCTCCCATATGTCAATCCTTCTTTGTTGCAAACCTCTGCCAGCAGGTATATGTCTCGCCGTTTTTCAGCTCGCTGTAACCCGTAACATCATCGGGCAGTGAAAGATTTGCGCAGTTTATCATAGCCGTCATAGGCTCGGGACAGAAATAGTGGTTAACGCCGTTATGGTTCCACATATTCCAGAATGTGAATTCCTCTGAAACCTCGTTGAGCACTGTTGTGCCGTTTACGGTATCCTTTACATAAACGCCGTAGAAATCCTCGCCGTCGAGGGTATTCATCTCGGCGGTGTACATATCGTTGTCAAGTTCCTGCAGAGTCGGCATTTTGCCTGTGAGATACTCCTTATCCCAGTCGCTCAGCTCGAGCAGTTTTTCTGTCGGCAGGCATCTGTCGTTAAGCTCGCATCTTTTGCCTATCGGAACGAACAGGCGCAGGTCTTTCTCCTCGCCGCCGTCTACCATAGGCGAATTTATCGTTGTATGTGTACACAGCGAAACGGGCAGAGCCTTATCGCTGAGGTTTGTCAGGCTTATCTCCTGCTTCAGACCGTCGTCCGAAAGCGTGAATTTATATGATATCTTGAAATCAACAGGGAAATACTGATACCACTCGTCATTTTTATCGTGTGTGAACGATGTCACGAGCACAGCCTTATGATTATCCTCGATAACAGTTTCTATCTTATGCGCACGCTTATGCACCCAGCCGTGAATGGTATTTCCGAGTGCTTCCTCGTTAAGCGGCAGATGATACTCGGCATCCGATGTTTTCAGCACGCCGCCGTCAAAACGGTTAGGCAGATACAGTGTCGGCAGACCCCATATCTCTCTTGCGCCGTTGATTTCGTCGGCGGTCACGCTTTCGACATAGCGGAAAACGTCTATCTTGTTTTCTTCATCACGCAGTCTGAGCACAGATGCGCCCATTGACGGTGCTATCACGCAGAAATATCTGCCGTGTGACAGCTTTACGCAGTCCACTCCTTTGAAGCTGAAATTCGATTCTACTTTTCCCATTGATCTCACTTGTCCTTACTTTAATCTATATAAAGATATTGTATCACATTTCAAGCCTTTTGTCCAGCATTTTGGAGATTTAATTCATAGAAATTGCACAAAGATTTTGGGTAATAATTGCTAAAAAGGGTATGCATAAAAAATGCGGGCGGGTCAATAATAGTCTTACAGGGCGCACAAGGCTCTGAAAGGAGGTCATTAAGATGTGGAACAAGATATTTCTGACGCTGCTCATCATCGGCGGCATCAACTGGGGACTTATCGGCATATTCCAGTTTGATCTGGTCGCTTTCCTTTTCGGCGGCATGGGCTCGGTGCTCAGCAGGATAGTTTACACGCTCGTCGCTGCATCGGCGATATGGTGCATCTCACTGCTGTTCAGAGAAAACGAACTCGTGAGGGAGTAGCCTCACCGCTTGGCTTCGGCATCGGGCAGGGAAGCACTTTGAGATCCTTGGCAGTATATACGGCGGGTTTGCGTTTGCTGTACCGATCTGAGATGCGGCTTCCCTACCCGGTGCCTGAGCCTATACATACCGCCGCAGCGACCGCAGCGGTGCTCGCGCGCACGGCGCATCTCCGTCGCAAACAGCTTTGAGAAAACTAAGACTTTTGTGTAGCTCCGGGCGTTCATTTCATCAGACCTGCAAACTTTCCAATTCAATTTGTTGGCGAAGGGGGTCGGGGGCGACCGCAAAGCCCCCGATAAAAAAACAATCAAATTACGCAAAATGAGCCAATACGTAGTAAAAAAACAATCATTGGTAAAATTTGCAGTGTGCGTTTTTGTGCAAAATTACAAATTACGAAAGAATTTTCGTGAAATTTCGGGTTTTAGCTTGACTTTATCGCTGAAAAGCGCTATAATGACAGTGGTGTTAGACGTGATTTAACACGTTTGACATCCGTTTTGTTGTCTCCTTTCTTTTGTTCTACACATAGTTTTTTTGTTTTGTTTCAGCAGAGCTTCGTGGCTCTGCCATTTTTTTGCGCTTTTAGAGGTAAGAGATAAGATGTAAGAGGCAAGAAGCAAAAGTTAAAAACGGCTGTTATTTTGCACAAATGAAAGGCTTGCGAGTTCACAGAATATTTACAGGGATATTTGCACCGAGCCTTGACAAATCAGGCTCGTTTTGTTATAATATATAAGTATTCGTATCTAAAGACAGCTGGCAAGATGAACTTCGTTCATTCGTAAGACCCGCCGAGGAAAGAACGCAAAGTTTGATAATGACTTTGTTTCTCTTTTGTCTTTGTGACGAAAGGGATTTTTCTTTTTAGTACGCATTGCAGAATATTTTCTAAAGAGGTGAAACTAAAATGCCAAGTGAAAAGGTTCTGCTTGCAAAGCAGGAAAAGGTAGCTAAGCTGACTGACCTGATCAAGAACTCCGCTGCAGGTGTACTTGTTGATTACAAGGGACTCACAGTTGAGGAGGACACCAAGCTCAGAAAAGAGCTCAGAGAAGCAGGTGTTACCTACTTCGTAGAGAAGAACACTATTCTTCGTTTTGCACTGCACAACGCAGGTTATGAGGCTTTTGACGGAGTTCTGGAGGGCACAACAGCTTTCGCTGTTTCCAACGATGACCAGACAGCTCCTGCAAGAGTTCTCGGAAAGTTCGGTGAGCAGTTCAACGGTGAAAAGCTTATCCTCAAGGCAGGCTTCATCGGTGAAGAAACTTATGACGCAGCAGGTGTGAAGGCTCTTTCCAAGATCCCTTCAAGAGAGACACTGCTTGCACAGCTGGTCG
>CAMYUO010000302.1 GCA_947302065.1 uncultured Clostridia bacterium
AAAAGCTGGGCGAGATATACGGCTATGATATCTCAAGACCTGCAAAGAACGCAAAAGAAGCTATCCAGTGGCTGTATTTCGGCTACCTTGCTGCTGTCAAGGAGCAGAACGGTGCGGCAATGTCGCTGGGCAGAACATCCACATTTGTTGATATCTATATCCAGCGTGACCTCGACAGAGGACTTATCACAGAAAAACAGGCTCAGGAGTATATCGACCATTTCATAATGAAACTGCGCCTTGTAAAATTCGCAAGAACACCTGAGTATAACTCGTTGTTCTCTGGCGATCCGACATGGGTGACGGAGTCTATCGGCGGCGTGTCTGTTGACGGTACTCCGATGGTCACAAAGACCTCGTTCAGATATCTGCACACACTTGAAAACCTCGGCCCTGCACCCGAGCCGAACATGACAGTTCTGTGGTCAACAAAGCTGCCAATCAACTTCAAGAGATTTTGCGCAAAAATGTCTATCAAGACCAGCGCTGTGCAGTATGAGAACGATGACCAGATGAGAGTCCAGCATGGTGACGATTACGCTATCGCCTGCTGCGTATCCTCAATGGTAGTCGGCAAGGAAATGCAGTTCTTCGGCGCAAGAGCTAACCTCGCAAAGTGCCTGCTGTACGCAATAAACGGCGGCGTGGACGAGAGATTGAAAATTCAGGTAGGCCCTAAGTACAGACCTGTTGTGGGCGATTATCTCGACTATGACGACGTAATGGAAAAGTATGACGATATGATGGAGTGGCTGGCAGCGCTGTATGTCAATACCCTCAACGTTATCCACTATATGCACGATAAATACTGCTACGAAAAGATACAGATGGCTCTGCACGACAGAGATGTCAAGAGATACTTTGCGACGGGTATCGCAGGTCTGTCGGTAGTTGCAGACTCGCTCTCGGCTATCAAGTATGCAAAGGTAAAATGTATCCGTGACGAAGACGGCGTTGTCGTTGACTACGAGGTGGAGGGCGACTTCCCGAAATACGGCAACAACGACGACAGAGTTGACCGCATAGCTGTTGATATCGTCAAGTCGTTTATGAAAAAGATAAAGAAGCACCACACTTACCGAGGCGGTATCCCGACAATGTCTATCCTGACGATAACATCGAATGTCGTTTACGGAAAGAAAACGGGCAACACACCTGACGGCAGAAAGATGGGCGTGCCTCTGGCACCGGGCGCAAACCCGATGCACGGCAGAGACACTCACGGTGCGACAGCATCGCTGTCATCTGTTGCAAAGATACCGTTCAAGTACGCTCAGGACGGCATATCCAATACATTCTCGATAATCCCGGATGCACTTGGCAAGGACAAGGTGTTTGTCGGTGATATCGACATTGAGAGCATTGCAAAGGAACTTAACGATGAACAGTAATGATAATGATATCGACCGCAGTGCAGACGAGCTTGTGGAAATGATAGACAAGCTGATGCAGCAGGGCGGCGGCAGAGTGAACATCAAAGCTGACGACAGCGCAGACGGCATCAGGGTCAGCACGTTCATCTCGACTGACTGTGCAGACGGCGCAAAGGGCGCCTGCTGTCAGCCGACCGAGCTTGACGCAGAGCCTGATGAAACGCAGAAAGGATAGATAACTATGGCAGATGTTAAAAATGATGCACAGGTAGACAACCTCATCGGCTTGCTCGACGGCTACGTTGAAAAAGGCGGACATCACCTCAACGTCAACGTTCTCAACAGAGAAACGCTGATAGATGCCCAGCAGCACCCCGAAAAGTATCCTCAGCTCACTATCAGAGTCTCGGGATATGCGGTGAATTTCACCAAGCTCACCAAGGAACAGCAGGACGATGTTATCTCAAGAACGTTCCACGAAGAACTTTGATCGATCTACTATTGAGGGGAACTCTTTTATGAGAAGAGTTCCCCTCAAACTCCATCAGCAGCACAGCGATCAAAGCTCATTGTGAACAGCTCACAATTGAGCTGTTTTTTGTTGACTTGTAATGCTTTTTATGGTATAATTAGAAAAATTCTCAGCATGAACAGGTGGTGAAGATATGCTCGGCTTTGTACATTCAACTGAATCATTCGGAACGGTCGATGGACCGGGCATACGCTTTGTAGTGTTTATGCAGGGCTGCCCGATGCGCTGCCTTTACTGCCATAATCCTGATACATGGGCAATCGGCAAGGGCGACCTGCGCAGTGCAGAGGATATTCTATCAGAGTATGACGGCGTTAAGGAGTTCCTCAAAGACGGCGGACTGACCGTTTCGGGCGGCGAACCGCTCGTGCAGACAGCATTCGTTACGGAGCTTTTTGAAAAAGCCAAAGCAAAGGGCATACACACCTGCCTCGATACCTCGGGCATACTGTTCACACCAGAGAACACAGAGATGTTTGACAGGCTGATAAAGTCAACCGACCTTGTTCTGCTCGACATAAAGCACATTGACGATGAGCGCCACCGCAAGCTGACAGGTCACTCGAATGAGCGTGTCCTTGCCTTTGCGAAATACCTCTCCGATAAAGGCGTGCCGATCTGGATAAGACACGTCCTCGTGCCGACGGTTACGAACAACGACGTTTATCTGCGTGCGCTGGGCAAATTCATTGCAGGGCTGAAAACGCTCAAAGCGCTCGACGTGCTGCCGTATCACACGATGGCAAAATCAAAGTATGAGCAGCTGGGCATTAATTACAAGCTCGGTGACACTCCCGCTGCGACCAAGGAGCAGGCGGAGCATGCAAGAGATGTTATCATGAAAGGTCTTAAAGACAAACTGAAAAACGGTTAAAAAGTCCGCATCTGCGGGCTTTTTCTATGTTAAGACGAGAACTTGACGATATGTTGCACATTTATTTTGCACAATTTTGTTGAGTGTGCCATATTTGAAAAAACAGGGCAAAGTGCCTTTACAAAAATGCGAAACTGTGTTACAATAAATAAAATGTGAAAAAGGAGGAGCTTGTAGTGCAAAAGGCATATCTTATTCTGGAAAACGGTACTATTTTCGAGGGAACAGGCTTTGGCGCATCGGGTGAAGCTGTCGGTGAGATAGTTTTCACAACGGGCATGGCAGGATATCTCGAAACTCTTACCGATCCTTGTTTTTATGGACAGATCGTTGTTCAGACATTTCCTTCTATCGGAAATTATGGTGTTCTTTCGTCGAATATGGAGTCGTCAAAGGCGCAGGTGAAAGCTTATATTGTAAGAGAATGGTGTCAGGAGCCCAGCAACTACCGTTGTGAGGGTGATCTTGACACTT
>CAMYUO010000303.1 GCA_947302065.1 uncultured Clostridia bacterium
AAAACTCGACGGACACAACATCAAGATCGGCGAATCCGGCGAAGTTACAAAAACCTACTTTCTGCGTGACGGACAGTATGTGACTATCGAAGGTCTGCCGCAGGGCGCAAAATATACTGTTAGCGAGGACGAAGAGGACTACACATCCAGCGAAGGCACTGACAAGGTGGCTGTTGCCGCTGTCGGAACACAGGGCGAGGAAGGCTATGTTGCCGCAAAGCTCTATGATGATGACCCGAACGGAACTATCGGAACATCAGATGTATACACCGGATTCACCAACAACCGTCAGGGCGATATCCCGACAGGTATCCTCTCTACTGTCAAAGGCTCTGTTATCATCATCGCAGTAGGCGCTGTCGGTGTGATAGGTGCTATCGTATTTCTCAAAAAGAGAAAGTCAGAGGAAGAATAAGCCTTGCTGAGATTCTGGAAGGTGATGAATGAGCTGTTCTTCTGGCTCGTGATCGCAGTGTTCGGGTTTGTTATGCTCATTGGCATATGGCAGGTGTATGACAACTACTATGTTTTCAACCATGCGCTCGATGACAGCGTGCTCAAATACAAGCCCGACCCGAACGATCCGTCTGCCGTGAGGGATTCTCCGATAACCGATGATATGGTCGGCTGGATAACGATAGACGATACAAATATCGACTATCCTGTTATGCAGGGCGAGAGCAATTCGCATTTTCTCAACACCGACCCGTTCGGAAAGTATTCGCTTTCGGGGAGCATCTTCCTCGACAGCAGATGCAGCAGCGATTTTTCGGACAGCTTTTCACTGATCTACGGTCATCATATGGAGTACGGCAAAATGTTTGGTGCTCTTGATGACTTCCTGAACCGATCGTTTTTGGAAAAGCATAAAAAAGGCACGCTTATGGTCGGCAGAAATGCCGAAAAAGTCTATGAAATAGAGGTGTTCGCCGCAATGAAGGTGAGCGCCAAGGAAAAAACGGTGTTCGATCTTGACCGTGATCGGATACGTCAGTATATCCGTGACAACGCACAGTTATCGGGCGGTATCGGGAACGACAGGATACTTGCCCTGTCGACCTGCGCTGATGCGGATTCGGTCTCAAGGATAGCAGTTTTTTGCTATATCAGATGAAATTTTTTACAAAGGAGGGCTTGCATATGAAGGTACTTGGTAAGATCGCTACAGCTGCCGCAGCATGCTTGCTCTCTTTTGTTATTTTCATTTCCGGAGCTGTCAGGGCAGACGCATATAAGGCAATAAAGGCAAGAATAGCCGTGGACTGCCTTGAGATCTCTGAAAATGGATCATACAGCTATATAATAAAGATATCTCCGCTGAGCAAAAACGATCCTGTGCCAAGCTCGCAGATCGTGGATATCTCCGAGAACAGCAGGGATTTTTTTGAGATCTATATCACCGAGCCGGGCACCTACCGTTATGAGATATCTGAAACAGCGGGAAACGACTCGAAGATACAGTATGATAAAGAGGTATATGAGGTGACCGTCTTTGTTACCAATACAGCCGACGACGAGCTGACATACTCGGTAACCACAAAGTTAAAAGGCGCAAAAACAAAGCCTCAGAAGATCGAGTTCCAGAACAAGATCATCGGAGCTTCTCAGACCGTAACGACTCCACAGGTCACCACCGAATCGGCACAGACAACAACGAATGTCAATCCGCTTACAGGATATGTCAACAGGACATCAGCGTATGTTCTCGGTCTGCTGATGATCGCTGCGGTCATAATAGCTGTCTGCGTATTCCTTTTCAAAGATAAAAAGAGTGAGGAGGAAAACGAGAATGAGAAATAAGCTCAAACAGCGGCTCGCAAGCGCTGTTTGCGCTGCGGCTATGCTGCTGACATCAATAGGAAGCTCGCTTAACTCCTTAAAGGCGATAGCTGTGACGGATACCTCGGTCGCAGCTGAAACAAATACGGACGAACTGTGCCGTCAGAGCTTTGAACTGTACCCGAGCGGAGAACAGACACAAAAGCTCGTTAAACTCGACGGAATGATGCCGCAGGGCGCAACTGCCGAGGCGGTAGATGTCTCGGGAGATCACGATGCTATCGCTGCATATGATATAACTATAACGAAAGATCGGGAGGAGTTCCAGCCGAGCGAGGAAAACCCGATAAAAGTCGAGATCACCGATCCCGCTATCCCAAAGGATAACAACATTCAGCTGTGGCATATCAGCGATGACGGAGAGCGTGAGCAGATAACCGATTTTACACTTGATAACGGCAGGATCAGCTTTTATGCAAAGGGTTTCAGCGTCTACGAGATAGTGACCGATGCAGGCGGTTCGACAGCACAGGACGATTCTGGCTGGTTCAAAGTACCAAGCCTCGAAAAGTTTGAAGAATATATCAATGACGGCTTTTGTATCTGCTGGTACGGTAACAGCAGATTTGCCAAAGCTGATTATCAGTACAATCTGAAAAAAACCCCAGAACGGTCGGGCTTGAAGGTCACCGGACTGATAAAGGATTCTAATTCAAGAGACCTCAACAACTCAAAATGCAATTACACCGAGCTTGTCAGCAATGCTGTGTCTGCGGGAGCAGCACGTTTCTATTTTGAAAGATCCGGCAGCAGCTATTATATTTATTGCTACAGCGAAGGAAACAAAAAATATGTTGCAAACCACAACGAAACAGGCAGCTACAACAGCCTCAAGCTCGTTGACAGCAAGGATGATGCAGGTCTATACAGCGTTACGGTCAGCGATAAAGGATATTTCAAAATAATAGACAGCTCTGGCTTTATGTGGAACTATTTAAACCTGGCGACCGAATCGCAAAACGGCATAGCCGCTTTCAACGGCACCTCGAATGATAACAATTTCATACTGTGGCATTATAAAGCGCCTTCTTCGGAGAACGACCCGATCAAGAACAAGACCTACGGTCTTTTCCATTACGCAGAAGGCTCGACGACGGGCGAGGCTCTTATGTCGAAAGGCAAAAATCACTCGCTGGTCAAACTGATACTGACAGCCAAGGAAAACAACAGGGTTCTTTATGTCGATGAGAATAACGAGATCGACAGATGGACATTCAACTACGACAAGGATAACAACGCCTACATCGTTTCAGTCGGAACAGGCGATCAGGCTAAGTATCTCTGCGTCGATGAAAACGGAATCAGTGTGACAGATGATATTGACAGTGCAGGCAGATTAAGCATCAACCACGACAGCAATAACCGTGTCCAGCTGTGCAGCAATGGCTATTACGTCACCTA
>CAMYUO010000304.1 GCA_947302065.1 uncultured Clostridia bacterium
TCAAATTCCGAATTATTGAAATCAGGCCAGAGTATATCCGAATAATAGAACTCGGCATAAGCGCACTGCCATATCATAAAGTTAGACAGTCTTTGTTCTCCGCTCGGTCTTATTACAAGATCAACAGGCGGAACGTCCTGTGTGTACAGGTTCTGCTCGATCATATCCATAGTAATGTCCTCAGGTTCGAGCTTGCCCTCTTTCACCTGCTGAGCAAGAGTCCTGCAGCTGTGACATATCTCATCTCTGCCGCCATAGTTGATAGCAAGCAGCAGCGTCATTATGTCATAGTCTTTTGACTTGCGCTCAGAATCGAGCATTTTTTGCTGCAAAGACTCACTGAGCTTTGTGCGGTCACCAATAAATCGGATACGCACATGCTCCTTGAGAAAATCGTCAAGCTCGTCAAGATATTTCTCAAACAGATCCATCAGAGCGTCGACCTCTTCCTGTGAGCGCTTCCAGTTTTCAGTTGAAAACGCATAGAACGTGATATACTTGACACCGACTTCCTTAGCGTGCCTTGTTATCGCGCGGAAATTCTGTGCACCCTGACGATGCCCGAACTTTCTCGGCAATCCGCGTTTTTTCGCCCACCTGCCGTTGCCGTCCATAATGACTCCGACATGTGTGGGTATCTTGACGTTTTCAAGATCAGTCTTTGCGGACTTATTGAACAATGCCATAGCATAAACCTCTTAGTTTAAGTTATCAGATAGAAAGGATCTCTTTTTCCTTTTCTGCAACGTGCTCATCGACTTCCTTGCAGAACTTATCTGTCATCTTCTGGATAGCTTCCTCGCCGTCCTTCTGCTCGTCCTCGGTGATCTCGCTGTTCTTCTTCATAGCCTTGATCTTTTCCATAGCGTCACGTCTGATAGAACGGATAGCTACCTTTGTGTCCTCTCCGCCCTTTTTAACGTCCTTAACGATCTCTTTACGTCTGTCCTCTGTGAGCTGAGGGAATGTAAGTCTGATCACCTGTCCGTCGTTCTGAGGGTTGATCCCGATATCAGAAGCCTGGATAGCCTTTTCGATCGACTTGAGAGTTGTCTTATCCCAAGGTGTGATAACGAGCACTCTTGCCTCAGCAACAGATATAGCTGCCATCTGATTGACAGGAGTCGGTGCTCCGTAATAATCGACCTTTACTTTATCAAGTACGTTAGGGTTAGCTCTGCCTGCTCTGATAGCAGCAAAGTCTGACAGCATAACGTTAATGGATTTTTCCATTTTGCTCTTAGCTTTTTCTTTAAGTTCTTTCATATCGGTAACTCCTTTTCAATTATTTAACGATCGTTCCAATTTTCTTGCCCATGCAGGCATCAAAAATATTATCAGGTCTGCCAAGGTCAAATACAAGGATAGGGATCTTGTTATCCTGGCACATAGCAGCTGCGGTAGAATCCATTACCTTCAGACCCTTAGAAAGAATATCATTGAAAGTAAGCTCATCAAACTTGACAGCATCAGGATACAGATGCGGATCCTTATCATAGACACCGTCTACCATGGTAGCCTTAAAGAAGATATCTGCCTCGATCTCTGCAGCTCTGAGCGCTGCAGCTGTATCGGTAGAGAAGAACGGGTTGCCCGTGCCGCCGCCGAAGATGCAGACTCTGCCCTTTTCAAAGTGTCTCATAGTTCTGTTTCTGATATATGGCTCAGCTACCTGAGGCATTGAGATAGATGTCTGTACTCTGACTTCAAGTCCGCAGTTCTCAAGACCATCAGCAACTGCAAGAGCGTTCATTATCGTAGCGAGCATACCGATATGGTCGGCTCTGGTCCTGTCCATTGCGCCGCTGGAACGTCCTCTCCAATAGTTTCCGCCGCCGACAACGATGCCGACCTCAACACCTGCATCTACGCATTTCTTGATGCTTTTGCCGAAAGTGTTGATAACATCAAAATCAAGACCCATTGTCTTGTCGCCGGCGAGAGCCTCGCCGCTGAGTTTGAGAAGTATTCTTTTGTAAACCGGTTCCATAACAGCAACTCATTATAATTATTATTTTTTATCGGGTGACACCGTTTAATTAATTAACCTCTGATTATCTTGACATAGACCGTTCTTTCCCTCGGTCCGTCACACTCAACAAAGTATATACCCTGCCATGTGCCGAGCACAAGTCTGTTATCGCTTATAATAACAGTTTCAGAACAGCCGATGCAGGTAGACTTCATATGTGCATCCGAGTTTCCCTCAGCATGCTTGAACTGCGGACGATCTGGAAATGTCTTTGCCAGAGCATATGTAAGATCCTCAACTACATCAGGATCGGCATTTTCATTGATCGTGATGCCGGCTGTTGTGTGAGGACAAAAAACAACTGCGATGCCCTCGTTGCAGCCCGATTCGATAACAGCCTGTCTTACATAGCTTGTAATGTTATAAAAAGCATTAGGCTCTTTAGTCTTGATATGAATAGCCTTGAGCATCATCTTTCCTCCTTTACCTGTTAAGGAAATCAGCCTCCGTCTCAGTAGTGGACGGACGGTTCATTAGATTTGAAAGAGCCATATTTGCAGGCTTGCCTTCAAACAGGATGCCGTAAAGCTCCTGAGTTATAGGCATTTCGACTCTCAGCTTCTTGGCAAGCGCATATGCGTTTTTGGTGCATACATATCCCTCGACTGTGCCGACCTGACGAACGGCTTCCTCAGGTGAAACGCCCTGACCGATAAGTATGCCTGCACGCCTGTTACGGCTGTGCATACTGCAGCAGGTAACGATAAGGTCACCAATTCCGCTGAGACCTGCAAAAGTCTCTTCCTGCGCTCCCATAGCTATGCCGAGTCTGCGTATCTCACTTATACCTCTTGTCATAAGAGCAGCCTTTGTGTTGTCACCAAATCCCAATCCGTCGCTGACACCTGCGGCAAGCGCAATAACGTTTTTAAGCGAGCCGCCTATCTCAGATCCCATAACATCGTCGCAGAGATATACCCTGAACGTTGTGGTAGAAAAAGCTTTCAGTATAAACTTTGCAGCCTCATAGTTTTCACACGAGGTAATAACTGTCGTAGGCATTCCTCTGCCGACCTCTTCTGCGTGAGAAGGACCGGTGAGCACAGCGACTGTGTTCTGCGGGAAGCATTCTTTTGCGACCTGGCTCATTGTCTTGAATGTGCCGGCCTCAAGACCCTTTGAGGTATTGAGGATAATGCTTTCAGCGCCAACATACGGAGCTGCCTGCTCACAAACACCTCTGAGGAATGACGACGGTATTCCGAGCA
>CAMYUO010000305.1 GCA_947302065.1 uncultured Clostridia bacterium
GGTGATCTTGACACTTTTTTAAAGCAGCAAAACATCGTGGGTCTGTGCGGTATCGACACCCGCCAGCTCACCAAGATAATCCGTGAAAACGGCGTTATGAACGGCAAGATAGTCAGCGAGGGCGCAAGCTTCGGACTGACCGATATCAAGGGCTATGCTATCGAGAACGCTGTTGAGAGCGTGACCTGCAAGGAAGAAAAGACATATAAGCCGGACGGCGAAACAAAGTTCAGGGTCGCAGCGCTTGACCTCGGCATGAGAAACTCGATGCTGGCACAGCTGCTCGGCAGAGGCTATGAGGTCACCGCAGTCCCTGCATCGACCAAGGCTGAAAGGATCTTTGAGCTCGGCGTTGACGGCGTAGTTCTCACGCAGGGTCCGGGAGACCCGTCGCAGTACGGCGACATAGCTGCCGAGATAAAGAAAATTGCCGATAAGGATATGCCGATATTTGCTGTCGGCATGGGTCACGAGCTGCTCGCAGCTGCCCACGGCGCAAAGACATACAAACTCAAATACGGTCACAGAGGCGCAAACCAGCCTGTTGAATATATGGCAACGGGCAAAACGTTCATCACCTCGCAGAATCACGGCTACGGCATCGAGAACATCGCACTGCCGGCAGGCTCAAAACCGAGCTTTGTGAACGTAAACGACAAGTCGTGTGAGGGTATCGAATATGAGGGCAGACCGTTTGTTTCTGTTCAGTTCGACCCCGAGCTTGACGGCGGACCGCTCGATACGGGATTTTTGTATGAACAGTTCGAGCAGTTCATGAGCAAATGATTAGAGAAAGGAATGATTTAAGTGCCTCTGAATAAAGATGTCAAACGAGTTCTCGTTATCGGTTCGGGTCCTATCGTCATCGGTCAGGCTGCCGAGTTCGACTATGCAGGAACGCAGGCTTGCCGTGCCCTCAAACAGCACGGTCTTGAGGTAATACTCATAAACTCGAACCCTGCCACGATAATGACAGACAACGCAATGGCGGATAAAATATACATCGAGCCTCTGACGCTCGAAACAGTAAAGAGAGTTATCAAGAAAGAACGCCCTGACAGCGTGCTCTCCACGCTTGGCGGACAGACAGGTCTTACGCTGTCGATGCAGCTGGCAAAAGAGGGATTCCTCGACAAGTATAATGTAAAGCTGCTCGGCGCAAGAGTCGAAACTATCGACAAAGCCGAGGACAGACAGGCGTTCAAGGATACCATGGAGTCTATCGGACAGCCGTGTATCCCATCAAAAGTCGTTAACACGGTCGAGGACGCTGTAACATTTGCAAGCTCTATCGGCTATCCTCTTATCATCAGACCTGCATTCACGCTCGGCGGTACAGGCGGCGGCATCGTTCACAACGAGGAAGAGCTGCGTGAGATAACAAGAAACGGTCTGTATCTTTCACCTATCACACAGGTGCTCGTTGAGAAGTGCATCTCGGGCTGGAAAGAGATAGAGTTCGAGGTCATCCGTGACTCCAAGGGCAACTGCATCACAGTCTGCTCGATGGAGAACGTTGACCCTGTCGGCGTACACACAGGCGACTCTATCGTTATTGCTCCTGCCGTTACGCTTTCAACTGCGGAGTATGCGATGCTCAGAACAGCAGCACTGAAGATAGTTGACACCCTTGAGGTAGAGGGCGGATGCAACTGCCAGTTCGCACTTGACCCTGAGTCGAATGAATATGCCGTTATCGAGGTAAACCCGAGAGTTTCCCGTTCGTCTGCTCTTGCATCAAAGGCAACGGGATACCCGATAGCAAAGGTCGCATCGCAGATAGCTATCGGCTTTACGCTCGACGAGATAAAGAATGCCGTTACAGGAAAGACATATGCCTGCAACGAGCCTACTATCGACTATATCGTGTGCAAGCTGCCTAAGTGGCCGTTTGATAAGTTCGTTTATGCAAAGCGTGAGCTTGGCACACAGATGAAGGCAACGGGCGAAGTTATGTCTATCGGTACAAGCTTTGAGCAGTCGATAATGAAGGCTGTAAGAGGCGCAGAGATAGGTCTTGACTGCCTTATCTCACCAAAGCTCACCGAGCTTTCTGATGACGAGATAAAGGCAAGGATACACAACTGCGATGACGAGAGACTGTTCGTTATCTATGAGGCACTGCGCAGAGGCGTCAGCGTTGAGGAGATACACAACATCACGATGATGGACGAGTGGTTCCTCAACAAGTTCCTCAATCTCATCGCAATGGAAAAACAGCTCAAAGAGAATTTCTCCGACGAGACTTATCTTGCCGCAAAGAAGCTCGGTTATCCCGACAGCGCTATCGAGCGCATCTCGGGACAGAAGATAAAGAAGCATATCCCATGCGTTTATAAAATGGTCGATACCTGCGCAGCAGAGTTCGCCGCAATGACACCTTATTTCTATTCGACATACGACAATGAGGACGAGGCGAGCGAGTTCATCGCAAACAAGGTCGGCGAGAAAAAGACGGTCATCGTGTTCGGTTCGGGTCCTATCCGCATCGGTCAGGGCATCGAGTTCGACTACGCTTCCGTTCACTGTGTATGGGCGCTCAAAGAGCGTGGATATGACGTTGTTATCGTAAACAACAACCCCGAGACCGTTTCGACGGACTTCGATACCGCTGACAGACTTTACTTTGAGCCGCTGACAAACGAAGACGTCATGAATATCATCAGGGTAGAAAAGCCTGTCGGCGTAGTTGTTGCGTTCGGCGGACAGACAGCTATCAAGCTGACAAAGTTTCTCGATGCAAACGGCGTCAGGATTCTCGGCACACCGCCTGATTCTATCGACGCAGCCGAGGACAGAGAGCGTTTTGACGAGCTGCTCGAAAAGCTCGAGATAAAGCGTCCGCAGGGTTTCACCGTTATGACCGCAGAGGAAGCGCTCGATGTTGCGCAGAAGATAGGTTATCCTGTGCTTATGAGACCTTCCTACGTTCTCGGCGGACTGAATATGATAATCGCATTCAACGATGACGATATAAAGGAATACATGGCTATCATTCTTGCACAGGGCATCGAGAACCCCGTGCTGATAGACAAGTATCTTATGGGTACAGAACTTGAGATAGATGCTATCTGTGACGGTGAGGAAATTCTTATCCCCGGCATCATGGAGCACATCGAGAGAACGGGTATCCACTCGGGCGACTCTATCGCAGTTTACCCTGCATGGAACGTTTCCGACAAGCTTATGGAGAGGATAGTTGACTGCTCAAAGCGCCTTGCT
>CAMYUO010000306.1 GCA_947302065.1 uncultured Clostridia bacterium
ATGACTAGCCCTATTATCAGCCTTTTTCCGAATATACGCAGGAATTTCGGCTTTGTCATTATTTTCTTTCCCATTGTTCCGCCCCTTTATCAGCCGTCGGTCAGCTTGTAGCCTCCGCCGAAAACGGTCTTTACTCTTTTGCTCTCGCTGCCGAGCGCCTTTCTAAGCTTTTTGATGTGATTGTCAACGACTCTTTCGTCGCCGTCGAAATCGTAACCCCAGACCTTCGTTATTATTGTATCTCTGCTGAGGACCATATCTTTGTTGTCCATAAGCAGTTTGAGAAGGAAGTAGACCTTAGGTGCAAGCTCGGCTTGGGTCCCGTCAACGGTCACGGTCATTTTTACAGGGTCAAGCTCTATCTTCCCGCAGGTAACGACATTTCCGCCCATTACCGTACCCTTTGCACGCCTTAGCAGGGCAAGGCACTTAGCATACAGTGCAGCGAGCGAGAACGGCTTGACTATGTAATCGTCTGCGCCAAGCTCGTAGCCGTGGAGGATATCGTCCTCACGACCGAGTGCAGTGATGAAAACTATCGGACAGGTGCTGCCCGAACGCAGCTGCCTGCAGATCTCAAAGCCCGACGCTCCCGGGAGCATTATATCCAGAAGCACAAGGTCGTATTCGTGTTCGTAGACATATTCCAGACCCTTGTTACCGTCGGCGGCAGCAGTAAGCTGGATCGTGTCTCCGCCTTTGGCGCTGAAATAGTCCAGTATCATTTCACGGATCTGCACAGAATCCTCTACAACAAGAACCTGATATGCCATTTCTCTTCCTCCTGTAAGCTTAATGTATACCCTAATTATATCCTTTTTATATCCAAATGTACAGCATTTTTTTGAAATTTCAAAAAAGCAGTTGAAATGTGCGTTTTAATGTTGTATCATTAGTCTATAGATATAGGGGGGATACTATGAAAAAACTGATCGTCACTGCGGTCATTTCGGCTATGCTGATATCTATGTGCGGGTGTTCGGACACAAGCAGCAGCTCAAGCGAAGTCACGACCACCACTTCACAGACAACTACGGCAGTCAGCCAGACGACTGTGCAAACTACGTCGGACTGGACTTCTGAGCTTTCACCCATTGAAAGCTCGTATAACTATGTCCACGGGACCGACGGCTACTATAACCTCGCCGAAGAACTCAAATTATTCAAAACGCCCATGCAGCAGGCAGGTACCTGCTGGTTGTATGCTGCCCGTGCAAGTATGCAGACAAGCTGCGAAAAAGCGACAGGCAAAGAGCTTAAAATGGAGATATATGATATGCTCGAAGCTATTTACGGCGAAGGCAAGCAGGAAGGGCTTTTCGTAAACAGCTCAATAGACAAATCAGACCTGGGCGGATATGAGCAGTTTGTTGCCGATAGGCTGTCAGCAGAATGCAAAGACGGCATTACGCTGGACAGCTCAATGATAATTGACCCCACCGACCGTGAGACGATAAAAAATGCTGTCAGAACAAGAGGCGGCGTTACCGTCGGCATTGACTCCCAAAACTGTGAAGTTGGTATGTTCGGAACATACCCGACCCTGATATACAAGCAGGCTAAAATATATGACCACGTCGTTACTGTCATCGGCTGGGACGACCACTTCCCGAAAGAGTATTTCAAAACCCCGGCAGAGCAAGACGGCGCCTGGATAGTTTACAATTCAAACCTCGGCGGAAAATATCAGTATATCTCGTACAGCTCGCCGCTTGAATACGCGATAAGTCATACCGTCAGCGATAAATATTCCCAGGTGCAAAGCTATGATGCGGGTAATGTGATGGGCAGCTACATCAAAACAGGTGACTCCACCAAGGCCGCAAATGTTTTCCACAAAAAAGGTAAGCTTGCAGCTGTGGGCACGTTCAACAATTTTGATAAGCAGGACATAAAAATCGAAATTATGTCAGCCGATTTTAAAAACACACTGTACACGCAGAACGCATCGCTCGGCTATCAGGGATATCAGACTGTCGAGCTGACAAAGCCTGTTGACGTAGAGAACTATGCCGTTGTTATCACATACTCAAAGGGTGCGCCTGTCGAGGGCGAAACTATCGGATTCGCCGTGGCAAGCTATAAAACATCCATTGAAAAAGGTCAGTCGTTTGTGTTCACAGACGGCAAGTGGAAGGATATGACCGACAGCGACATAAATAAGGTGATAAAAACGGATAAAGTCCACTCATTTATAGACGGCGACTGCGGTGCGTGGAAGGAATTTCTGACGAGCAGCGACATAGAGGCAATAAAAAATCCCGATTTTGCCCCCGGCAACGTCTGCATCAAAGCACTCTATGCCAAGTAGACCACCAAGGCGCAACACGGGATAGTATAAACATAAGAAAGAGGATGCTGCGATTGCAACAGCCTCTTTTATTCTTTTATACCGAATCCGCCGAACCAGCAAACAGGAGTGTGCAAAACCCGTATCTGCAGCGGTATCTTTGTTTGCTGGTGTTTGCTGCGTTTGCTCGTCGTTTGCTTGATGTTTGCCGCATAGAAAGCGAGAGAGAACCGTGTATCAGCTTTTGTGTCACGGTGAAGCAACTTCAAGATGCTGTTGACTTTTTCGTAAAATTATGCTACAATATTTACAGCAAAATAAATGGAGGTGTTTTTATGCCGATCATAAAACCCGTTTCCGACCTGCGAAACTATAACGAGGTCTTGCGCACAATACAAGCAGACAATCCTGTTTTCCTAACAAAAAATGGCAGAGGAAAGTATGTTATTGTTGATTACGAAGATTATGAAAAAAAGCAGGCTGCAATGAAACTGCTTTCTGAACTTTTGTCTGCCGAAGAAGAAGCTGATAGGGAAGGTTGGCTTTCTTCCGAAGATGTCGAGAGAGAGTTGGGGTTGATATGAAATTAGAGCTTGCTCCTGCTGCTAAAAGGGATCTAAAATCAATTAAGGACTATATCACTAACGAGCTTTTCAATCCGTCTGCTGCCGTTAATACTGTCAATGGCATTGTTAAAGACTATAAGCTCTTGATCGACAACAAAAATCTCGGTGCATCGTTAGAAGCGAAAATTGGTATCAAAAATCCGTATCGTTATCTTATAAGCGGTAATTACTACATTTTTTACGTTGTAAAGAAAGACTGTATACGGATAAGCAGGGTGCTTAACACAAGGCAAGACTATATTGCTATCATATTTGGTAGATAAGAGCTGC
>CAMYUO010000307.1 GCA_947302065.1 uncultured Clostridia bacterium
TCAGAATCAAACTTCAAGGAGAAGAATGATGTTTAAGAAAGTCCTTATCGCCAACAGAGGCGAAATAGCTGTGAGAATAATCCGTGCCTGCCGTGAGCTTGGCATTCAGACCGTCGCTGTCTATTCGACCGCCGACAAGAACGCCCTGCACACGATGATAGCAGACGAGGCAGTCTGCATCGGTCCTGCACCGAGCAAGGACAGCTACCTTGATATGCGTGCAATAATCTCCGCCTGCGAGATAACAGGTGCAGACGCTATACACCCGGGTTTCGGCTTTTTGTCCGAGAACGCTTCCTTTGCACGCACCTGCGAAAAGTGCGGCATAACCTTTATCGGACCGAGAGCGACCTCTATCGAGATGCTCGGCGATAAAGCACAGGCAAAGGAAACCATGAAAGAAAACGGCGTCCCCGTAATAATGGGCTCTGACGGCGCTATCTCAAATATCCATGCGGCTCACACGCTCGCAAATGAGCTTGGCTATCCCGTGCTGATAAAGGCTTCCGCAGGCGGCGGCGGCCGTGGCATAAGGATAGTAAACGACGACAGCGAGCTTGAAAAGCAGATGACCGCCGCTAAGCAGGAGGCTCTTGCCTGCTTCGGCAACGACGAGGTCTATATGGAAAAGTTCATCGTCGACCCTAAACATATCGAGATACAGATTCTTGCCGATAACTACGGCGATGTGATATACCTCGGCGAGCGTGACTGCTCTATGCAGAGAAGAAATCAGAAGGTGCTTGAAGAAGCTCCGTCACCTGCGAGCTTCATGACACCCGAGCTGCGTGAGAGAATGGGCAAGGCTGCCTGCACCGCAGCAAGAGTGTGCGGCTATCGCAACGCAGGCACGATAGAGTTCCTCGTTGACCGCAACGGCGACTTCTACTTTATGGAGATGAATACGAGGATCCAGGTCGAGCACCCTATAACCGAGCAGGTCACAGGCATCGACCTCGTAAAGCAGCAGCTGCTCATTGCGCAGGGCGAGCACCTGAGCATAAAGCAGGAAGACGTGAAGATACAGGGTCACGCAATAGAGTGCCGTATCAATGCCGAGAACCCCGAGCAGGGATTCAGACCCTCTCCGGGAACGATACGTTCGCTGTTTATCCCCGGCGGCTTCGGAGTAAGAGTCGATACAGCCGTTTACCAGGGCTATGAGATACCGCCTTATTACGACTCTATGATAGGCAAGCTCATCGTCTACGGCAGGGACAGACAAGAGGCTATCGCCAAAATGACTTGGGCACTGAGCGAGTTCATCGTCGAGGGCGTTTCCACCAACGTCGATTTCCAGCTCAAACTGATAAGACGTCCCGAGTTCATCGAGGGCAATTACGATAACGCATTTTTAAACAGAGTCGATATATTAAAGCAAAGAGAGGAGTAATAGCTGATGCTTGAGGATCTGTTCTCAATGGTCAAGGTCAGGTTCAATGCAGATCAGACCGAGGACGACAAGAAAAAGACCGATATCCCCAAGGGACTGCTTTTTAAATGCCCCAGATGCAGAAGCGTCACTCTTTCGGAGGAGTTCAATAAAAAAGGCAAGGTCTGCCCGAACTGCAATTATCATTCCCGCCTCAGCGCAAGGGAAAGGCTCGACATAACTGTCGATAAGGGCAGCTTCCGTGAGTTTGACAGAACAATGATCTCCAAAAACCCGATAGATTTTCCCGATTACGAGCAAAAGCAGATAGCACTGCGTGAAAAGACGGGTCTGAAAGATGCCGTTCTCACAGGCAGAGCGAAAATATACGGCAAGGATATTGTAATAATCGTTATGGATTCAAACTTTATGATGGCATCTATGGGAAGCGTAGTGGGCGAAAAAATAACCAGAGCGTTCGAGTACGCAACGAGGAAAAAACTGCCTGTCATCGCATTCACCGCATCGGGCGGCGCAAGAATGCAGGAGGGCATAGTTTCACTTATGCAGATGGCAAAGACCAGCGGCGCTGTTGCAAGACACAATGAGGCAGGTCAGCTTTATATCGCCGTTATGACCGACCCGACAACAGGCGGCGTGACAGCGTCTTTCGCATCGCTGGGCGATATTATCATCGCAGAGCCTAAAGTCCTTATCGGCTTTGCGGGCAGACGTGTCATCGAGGGCACTATCAAGCAGAAGCTCCCAGACGATTTCCAGTCGGCAGAGTTCATGCTCGAAAACGGCTTTGTCGATATGATAGTCGACAGAACAAGAATGAGAAGAGTGCTTTCGCATATACTGAGAATGCACAACTATACGGGGGAGGTGCCTAAGAAATGAGCGAGCTTACAGCGAGCCAGCGCCTCGATATAATCAGGCATAAAGGCAGACCTACCGTCAATGACTATATACCGCTGATATTCGACAGATTTATGGAAATGCACGGCGACAGACTGTTCGGCGACGACGGAGCTATCATGGGCGGCATAGCCTACTTCAAAGGCACACAGGTCAAGGGCAGAGACCTCGCCGAGAACCAGAAATGCAATTTCGGTATGCCTCACCCGGAGGGCTACCGCAAGGCTCTCAGACTTGCAAAGCAGGCTGAGAAGTTCCACAGACCTGTTATCTGCCTTGTCGATACCGCAGGCGCATTCTGCGGCGTTGATGCAGAGAAAAGAGGTCAGGGCGAGGCTATCGCCAAGAACCTTATGGAGTTTATGACCTTAAAGACACCGATAATCTCTATCGTGCTCGGAGAGGGCGGCTCGGGCGGCGCACTTGCCCTTGCAGTGTGCGATGAGCTTGCAATGCTCGAGAACGCATTGTACTCCGTTATCTCACCAAGAGGCTTTGCGAGCATACTGTGGAAAGATGCCGCAAGAGAGCGTGAGGCGTGCGATCTGATGAAGATAACCGCCAAGGATCTTACTAAGCTCGGCGTGTGCGACGCTATCATTCCCGAAGCTCCGGGAGGCGCTCACAACGACCCGCAGGCGACCGCAAACAATATCAGCGCATATATTTCAAAAGTCCTTGAAAGAAAATTGAAAAAAGGGCTTGACGAATTGATAAATGAACGTTATAATAAGTTTAGAATTGTGGGGGAGTTTGATGAGCCTTCACTTTCTGATAAATAAGATGATTTTGAAACGGAGGAAAATAAAATGGTATTTGACAAGATCAAGAGCATCATCGTTGAGCAGCTCGACGCAGATGAGGCTGATGTAAAGATGGAGTCT
>CAMYUO010000308.1 GCA_947302065.1 uncultured Clostridia bacterium
CCGAGCCGGAGAAATTGATAGCTATGTTTGAACAGGTCGGAACATAGTCCTCAAGAGGAGTGACAGCGCTGAGCTTTTCGAGAAACTCCTTGCCCATATCAACAGCCTCTTTGCTGTCGTGCTCTTTCGGCGGATCGTTGTACTTGAAGCTGTAGGAGTAGAAGATATTTGCGCTGTCAAGATCCTTTATTGCCTCATCGGACAGCACGCACACACCGAAGTTTACAGAGTCGAACATAAAGTCTGTTACGTTCTCGTAAAGAGCAGAGTAGTCGGGCAGTGCGATGAAGCCGACGATCTTGAACTGCTTGCCTTTCATTTCGATAGTGTCGCCGATCTTGTAATCGTTGTTCTGAGCGAACACTCTGTCAAGAGCGATCTCGCCTGTGCCCTGCGGCATATCACCGTCCCACAGGCTTGTTTTGTTGACCTCTTTTCTGTCAGGGAAGATTCTAAGCTTTTTGTCCTTGCCGTCTATCTTTTCCTGCCAGTAGAAATTGTTGTATACCTTAACGCCGTTTTCCTCGATCTTTGCGATAAGGTCTTTGTCAGCCTCGTTTGCGAGCCTGAAATTTCCGTCTTCTATATTATACTTTTCAAAGCTTTCGTTATAAGCTGTTTTAAGGCTTTCGTCAGCGATAAGAAAACCCGAAACAACAGCAATGATAACGGTCATAAACAGGAAAATAACAAAGTATTTGCCTGCTTCGCCTTTTATCTCACGCCAGATGCGCTTTGACATTGGATTTTTCATCAGCACGTCTTCCTTTCAAAGTTCGTTTTGTTGTTTTGGCGTTACCAATCAAGCTCAGCCGCTTTGGTCTTGGTCTCGTTGGTGTAATTCTTTCTTATCACGCCGTCACGGAGTTTAACGACTCTGTCTGCCATGTTCTTTATCGCATCGTTATGTGTTACCATGATTATCGTGCTGCCGTATTTCTGATTAACAGTCTCGATAAGCTGGAGTATCTCTTTTGATGTGTTGTAATCGAGCGCACCTGTCGGCTCATCGCAAAGCAGGATATCCGGATTCTTTACGATAGCTCTGCCGATAGCCGTTCTCTGCTGCTGACCGCCCGAGAGCTGATTGGGGAGCTTGTGTCTGTGCTCATAAAGTCCGAGCGTTTTGAGAATATCGTCAACATCGAGCGGGTTGTCGCTGAGATAAGCGCCGACCTCTACATTCTCTTTTATATTGAGGTTCGGGATAAGATTGTACATCTGGAAGATGTAGCCGAGATGCTTTCTGCGGTACATTGTAAGCGCCTTTTCGCTCATGTCTGCGGTTTTTTCGCCGCCGATGGAAATATAACCGCTGTCTGCCGAGTCGATACCGCCGATGATGTTGAGCAGGGTAGATTTGCCCGAGCCTGATGGACCGAGCAGCACGCAGAACTCGCCTTTCTCGATGTCGATGTCGATGCCCTTGAGCACATCTGCACGGCTCTCGCCGCTTCCGAATGGTTTTTTGATCCCGCTGATCTGAATAAACATATTTGGTCTCCTCTCTGTGTCTGTCATATGAACGGATATTCATATGTTCAAGTAATACTATATCACACAAACCTATTCTTGTCAAGCCTGTTTTTTGAAAACCGCTGCGGTTTAATAAAACTTTAATATTTTGGCATCTGACAATAAAAAAATCGGCTGCTGCTATACCAACCAAGTTGATAAGCAGTACCCGATGACTGATAGACATAATAATAATAGCCGATGTACAGCTTTCACTTGCTTGATACATGAGTCTCGTGATTTAAGACAAACCAGACGGAAACCGTCGAGATTGTTGGTTTGCCACGCTGCATTGCAGCGCTACTACTCCCTCACAAATTTTCTGTTTGCAAGACAAGTGTAACATATGTTACCTGATTTGTCAACCCAATTAAGACTTTTTTAAGACTCTCGCCGTCACATTTTTTTGCGGCAGGAGCAGGTTAGCCTTATCTAACCAAATGACATTATAGCACCACGTTTGTGAGTTGTCAATATGTGCAAATTTTATTGTAACGCAAAGAAAACGGCGCATTTTCGCCATTTTCGGCATCTGCATCAGCAAACGGCGAAGAAGATTTGTAGCAATGCACACAAATATAGTTAGCGCAGCCTAACCTTTTGTGCAAGGTCACAGCAAAAAAACAGCCCTGTGCTCCGGCAGGACTGTTTCAAAGTGTATTTTTACTGCATCATGGCGGCTTTTCTTTTTCTGCCCTTAACGCCTGCGACGGTGATGATAATTGCAAACATCAGAAAGCCTGCGGAGATACCGCCCATTATCAGCATGACGAACACGTCGCTCTTTTCAACGTAAAACGTTTCGGGATCGTTCGGGTCGTAATGCACGGTGTCCGTTTCGCCGACACGGTATTTCGGAGGCTGCTGACCCGTGTCACTTTCCTTGCGATAGGTCCTGCCGTCAACAGTGTATTCAAACACGGGCGAATACGCTCCGCTGCCCTCGTTGTTCGTCGGCGGATGATAAACGTTCTCAACGACAGTGCCCGTCGTCTCGGCTGTGCACTTTTCGTATTTGCTGCGCAGATTTGTTACAATGACTATCATCAGTACCAGCATTCCGACAGCGATAAGATAGAACATACCTGCAATGAGCTTGATCACCTTGCCGCTTGGGTTTGTGTTTGCGGACTGCGGTCTGTACTGCTGACCGTAAACGTTCGCCTGGCTCGGGTACTGCGCATAGGGCTGCTGAAAAGTGCGATTGGACGTATTCGCAGAGCTTGCGCCGTCACGCATATTCATCTTTCTTTCAAGCTCTTCCTCGTGCGCCTGCGCACGCCTGAGCTCGTCATCGTAATCAGTTCTCATATGCTGCTCCTTCAAAAACTGCTACCGCATTATCGATTGTATCCTTTTCTTTGCCTTTACACTTGACACCGTGAATATGAGAGCGATAACAAAGAAGAATACTGCGATCAACGACATGACTACCGTAACGATCCTGTCTTCCTTTTCGTCATAAAACTTGGACGGTCTGTCGGGATCGATGTGTATAGTCACCTTGTCTCCGACATCATGTTTTATGCTCTTGTTGCCGACAGGTCCTTGCTGAAGATATTTCTTTCCGTTATATTCGTATTCGTAGACAGGGTAGTACAAAGTCCCCTTGCCGCTTCGTTTCTTTACCAGGTCGTT
>CAMYUO010000309.1 GCA_947302065.1 uncultured Clostridia bacterium
GTACTTCTTGCAGATCTCGTTAACGCCTGCTCTGATCTTGTCAGCACTGTTGTCAAAATCGGAAGCTGTGAGATAGATATACTCAGCGATCTTCTCCATATCTTCCTCAACAAGACCTCTTGTTGTAACGGCAGGAGTACCGATACGAACGCCGCTTGTTACGAACGGGCTCTGAGGATCGTTCGGGATAGCGTTCTTGTTAACTGTGATGAATACCTCGTCGAGCTTCTTCTCAAGCTCCTTGCCTGTTACGTTGAACGGCTGGAGGTCAACGAGCATAAGGTGGTTGTCTGTACCGCCGGAAACGAGGTTGAAGCCTCTCTTGAGCAGACCCTGAGCAAGAGCGTTTGCATTGGCGACGATCTGCTTACCGTAAGCCTTGAACTCAGGCTTGAGAGCCTCGCCGAGACATACAGCCTTGCCTGCGATAACGTGCATGAGAGGACCGCCCTGTGTGCCCGGGAAGATAGCCTTATTGAACTTCTTTGCGAGATCCTCGCTGTTTGTAAGGATCATACCGCCTCTCGGACCTCTGAGGGTCTTATGTGTTGTTGTTGTAACGACATCGGCATACGGGATCGGTGACGGATGCAGACCTGCAGCTACAAGACCTGCGATGTGCGCCATATCTACCATGAAGTATGCGCCGACTTCCTTAGCTACCTTGGAAATTCTCTCGAAATCAATGATCCTTGGGTATGCAGAAGCACCTGCAACGATAAGCTTAGGCTTGTTCTCCTTAGCCAGCTTTTCGAGGTTGTCATAATCGATGAAACCGTCATCTGTAAGACCATAAGGGATGAACTTATAGTTCTTTCCGCTCATGTTGATAGGTGAACCGTGAGTGAGGTGTCCGCCTGCATCAAGGCTCATGCCCATAACAGTGTCGCCGCACTCGAGAAGTGCAAAATAAACAGCCATATTAGCCTGTGCGCCGGAATGAGGCTGAACGTTTGCGAACTTGCAGTCGAACAGCTTGCATGCTCTTTCGATAGCGATGTTCTCAACAACGTCAACGCACTCGCATCCGCCGTAGTATCTCTTGGAAGGATAGCCCTCAGCGTACTTGTTGGTAAGGGCGCTGCCCATAGCAGCCATTACAGCAGGTGAAACGATGTTTTCGCTTGCGATCAGCTCGAGGTTTCTCTTCTGTCTTGCAAGCTCGGCAGCCATAGCCTTGCCGACTTCGGCATCAAAGCCCTCAACAAATCCGATAGTGTCCATGATTTTCATAAAAACAAACTCCTTTTTCACAAAATCAAAAAATAAGCCTTATCTATTATAAACCATTTTTCTGCAAATGGCAATATCTTTTTTGCGATATTTGCAGAATTTTTTTATTTGCCGCCGCAATATGCGAACAAATACTTAAAAATACCCGTCAGGCTCTTGAAATCGTAACAAAATGATGTTATAATAAGATTTCAGAATTTGCATACAAAGGTGGTGGGATAGTATGCCTATCAAGATACCTAACGATCTTCCTGCGTTCCAGACGCTTGAGGATGAGAATATATTCGTCATCGGCAATGAGCGTGCTCTGCATCAGGACATCCGTGCGCTGAAAATTGCGATAGTCAATCTGATGCCTGACAAGATATCCACGGAAACTCAGCTGCTGCGTCTTTTGAGCAACACGCCGCTTCACGTTGACATCGACCTTGTGCAGATGAACCACGTTTCAAAGAACACGTCGCAGGAGCACATGCTTGCGTTTTACAAGGGTTTTGACGAGATAAAAGGCAACCGATACGACGGACTTATCGTGACGGGTGCGCCTGTCGAGCTCATGGATTTCGAGCAGGTCGACTACTGGGACGAGCTTTGCGAGGTATTCGAGTGGTCAAAAACGAATGTTTTCTCGACGATATACATCTGCTGGGGAGCACAGGCAGGACTTTACTACCACTATGGGATACCAAAATATCAGCTTGAAAGCAAGATGTTCGGTGATTTCCGTCACCGCAATCTGAAAAGAAAGCACCCTATCCTCAAAGGCTTCGGTGACACGTTCCACTGTCCGCACTCACGTCACACAGAGGTGCGCAAGGCAGATGTCGAAAAGGTCGATGACCTTATCATACTGACGGAATCGAAAGAGGCGGGTCTGCATATGCTCGCTGACAAATCAGAGAGAAACTACTACATTTTCGGGCATTGGGAGTATGACAGAGACACACTTGCAAAAGAGTATTTCCGTGACCTCGACCGCAAGCTGAAGATCGATATGCCGCAGCATTATTTCCCGAATGACGATGTCACCAAGACTCCGAATTTTGACTGGGCGTGCTCGGCAAACCTTGCTTATGCAAACTGGCTCAACTACTGCGTTTATCAGAAAACTCCGTATGACCTTGCAGAGCTTGAAAAATACAAATGAGCATAGAAAAAGAACTGTACAGATTTCTGTACAGTTCTTTGTTTTTTGTCTTATTCTACTGAGATGTAGTAGTAATAAACAGGCTGACCGCCGTTTATGAGATTGATGTCAAGGTTGCTGTACTTTGCACTTACCTGCTTGTAGAGCGCCTCGGCAGCCTCGTCGGTAACATCGGCACCGTAGAGGATAGTTATGAACGAGCTGTCGCCCTTGACGAGCTTCTTGGTCAGCTTATAAGCTGCTTTCTGCAGATCTCTTTCAACAAGCGCAAGCTTGCCGTTTTCCATACAGAGTATCTCGCCCTTTTTGATAGCGTGGCCCTCGAAGTCGCTGTCTCTTGCTGCAAAAGTAACAGAACCTGTGGACACCTTTTCGAGTGCGTTGGTCATTTCCTTGCGGTTGGTATTGAAATCAGCATCGGGGTCAAATGCGAGCATTGCAGACATACCCTGAGGGATAGTTCTTGTCTGGAGCACGCAGACCTTTCTATCGGCGAGCTTGACAGCCTGCTCGGCAGCCATGATGATATTCTTGTTGTTAGGCAGCACGAAAACTATCTCAGCCGGGCACGACTCGATAGCTGCGAGGATATCCTCGGTAGACGGGTTCATCGTCTGACCGCCCTTAACGATGCAGTCAACGCCGACATCTCTGAACATAGCCTCGATGCCGTTGCCTGCTGCAACAGCCACAAAGCCGTACTGCTTTTCGGGCTTTGCAGGAACGAACTGCTGCTTGACTTCCTGCTGCTTAGCC
>CAMYUO010000310.1 GCA_947302065.1 uncultured Clostridia bacterium
AGACACCGAGAATCGGAATGTCTTTTCCAAGTGTTTTGATTACATCTATAATGACTCCGGCATCTTCAGGTCTTCCGGGACCGGGGGAAATGATGATGTGAGAAGGATTTAAAGCTTTTATCTCTTCAACACTTAATTCATCGTTTCTTATTACTTTGATGTCGGGGTTTATCTCACCTACATACTGAAAGAGGTTATATGAAAAGCTGTCGTAATTATCAATAAGAAGTATCATAGCGCACCTCACAGTTCCTGCGCTGCATCGAGCGCACCGATGACCGCAGCCGCTTTGTTCTTACACTCTGTATACTCGTTCTCTGCGACCGAGTCAGCAACGATGCCTGCGCCGCTGCGGACAAACACCTTGCCGTTTTTCTTGTAGGCTATCCTGATGGCGATGCAGGTATCGAGGTTTCCTGCAAAGTCGATATATCCGACTGCGCCGCCGTAGATGCCTCTTTTGTTGTTCTCAAGCTCTGCGATAAGCTCGCATGCTCTTATCTTCGGCGCACCCGAAAGCGTTCCTGCCGGCAGCACTGCGCTTACCGCATCGACTGCATCGCAGTCATCTCTTATCTCGCCCCTTACGGTCGAGCCGATGTGCATAACGTGGGAGAATCTCTCGATGCTGTGCAGCTTTTCGACCTTGACCGTTCCGAACTTGCTGACTCTGCCGAGGTCGTTCCTGCCGAGGTCAACGAGCATGTTGTGCTCTGCAAGCTCTTTTTCATCTGCGAGCAGACCCTGTTCAAGCTCGGCATCTTCCTGCGGCGTCTTGCCTCTGGGTCTTGTGCCTGCAAGAGGGAATGTGTGCAGCACGCCGCTTTCAAGCTTAACGAGCGTCTCAGGCGATGCACCTGCGATCTCAACATCTGTTCCGCAGAAATAGAACATATACGGTGACGGGTTTATCGTGCGCAGCACACGGTATGTGTTGAGCAGGCTGCCCTCATACTCGGCGCACAGCCTGTTTGAGAGAACTATCTGGAATATGTCGCCCTCAAAGATGTGCTTTTTAGCCTTTTCGACCATTTCACAGAACTCTGATTTGCTGAAAAGCTCGGTGACAGGGGAGAGCAGTCTGCCCTTTGGCTCTTCATTCTCCTCGCCGTTTTCAAGAATGTCTGCGAGCCTTGCAAGCTCTTTCTTTGCAGCCTCATAGTTGCTGTCGGGGTCGTCGAGCTTCATATTAACTATAAGTATGAGCTTCTGCCTTACATTATCAAATGCGATGACCTTATCGAACAGCATCAGGTCAACGTCCTGGAACTTTTCGCTGTCTTGTGTGGGTATTCTCAGCGTCGGTTCTGAATAGCTGATGAAATCATAGCTGAAATAGCCGACGAGTCCGCCTGTGAACGACGGCAGATAGTCAAGTCTCGGGCTTGTATATTCGCTGAGGATATCTCTGATAGCTTTCTTCGGGTCGCTGCCGCACGGCTTGCCGTCAACGATGCAGTTGCCGTCGGCACAGGTGAGTATCCTTTTTGCCTCAAATCCGAGGAAAGTATAGCGTCCCCATGTTTCATTGCTTTGTGCAGATTCGAGCATAAAGCAGTGGGAAGATGCTTTTTTGAGTTTGCGCACCGCCTGTATCGGCGTGCAGATGTCCGAAAGTATCTCGCAGCTTACGGGGAATATCTTGTATTCTCCGCTTTTTGCGTACTCTCTGACTGTTTCAAGATCGGGTGTAAATTTCATATCGTTTTCCTTTCCGATCTGCCATAAGGGCAATAAAAAAGCCCTGACAGATCACTTGATCTGTCAAGGACGAATAAAGCTTATCCGTGGTGCCACCTTGATTCACGGCATTTGCCGTGCGCTTAGCAGGATACTGACATATCCCCGGCAAATAACGCCTGCCTTCAGCGTCGCAGAATACTCGGGATATCCCTTTGACTGCGCCCTCTGCGGTCCATTTGACAACTTGTTTCTCACCCGATCTCAGCACCTCGGGCTCTCTGTAAAGGCATCATTGCCGTTATCTCCGCATCAACGGTTTGAACTATTTTATTGTCTGAATTGTATCACTTAGGCACACAAAAGTCAAGTATCTTGTTCCGACTTTTACAAATTGTTAACACTTGACTATCCGTCATTTCTGATAGGCTTCAAGGCGATATATCGGCATGCCCATCTGCGAGAATCTCGTTTCGTATTCTGTCATGATGTTGCCCTCGAAATCGCTGTTGTGCAGATCAAGACTGACATTTTTCAGTGCAAAGCCGTTCTGTGTGAACTGCTCGATAGAGAACTCGAAAAAGTGCATATTGTCCGTTTTCTGATGTATCTCACCGTCTGCGGTCATCAGCTTTTTGTATATCTCCAGAAAACCCTTGTGCGTGAGTCTGTGCGATGCGTAGGTGTTTTTCGGGAACGGGCAGCTGAAATTGAGATAGATAAGCCCGATAGAATGCTCGGGGATAAAGCAGTCGAGGTACTCGGCGTTTCCACGCATGAAATACAGATTGTCAACGCCTGCATCTATGGCGCTTTGTGCGGCATCGACGATAACGTTGCTGGATTTTTCAACAGCGAGGATATTGACATCTGGGTTCAGCTTTGCGAACTCGATTGCGAACTGACCCTTGCCGCAGCCTATCTCAAGTATGACAGGGTTTGCGTTCCCGAACAGCTTTTCATAGTCAAGCAGCGTCTTTTGGCTCTTGTCCTGAAAGTTTTTCTGTTCTCTGTCCATATATATTATCCTGTCGCCGCACGCCTCGAGCCTTGCGTCAAGATTCTTCTTTCTCCTCATTCTCATTTCCGGGGAACAACTCCTTTTTAACTATGTGAAGGTCTTATTTGCCTAAGTTGTGCTCAAACCAGTCCTGGTCTGATGTGACCTTGAGCCACTGGGTACACGAGCCCGTCAGGGCGTTTTCGTAAGGATAAACGTTGAGCATTACCTCCGGCTCTTCCTCGCCCGAATAGTGCGGTGTGACTTTGAAGCGGATATCCTTGCTGATTATGCTCGACAGCGCAGATTCGAGCGTCTGTCCGCTGGCAACACGCTGGGTCGCATCTGATATCTTTATCTTGTCGAGCCTTGCCTGATAGATGCGCTTGCCGTCTTTTTTGGTGATAAGCGGCATAGGTATCTTTCGGGAGGCTATTTTGCCGTTTTTATCCTC
>CAMYUO010000311.1 GCA_947302065.1 uncultured Clostridia bacterium
CACCTATATATTTCAGTTTAATCATACTATGTTATAAAAATTAAAATTTGTATATATACCACAATTTATATGCTTTATTAACAAATATTTGAATCTCAGGCACTATATATTGATTTATTCGAGCATTTTCTACTAAGTGTCTATATTAGCTTGACAAAATGCTCTTGCTTTGATATAATTGATAGGTAAGAATGGGTTAATAGAAAATTCATTTCGCAAAAATATGATAATTATGAAAAATCACGGTTTTTACGCCGTGTAGTTAAAACTGCAACTAGAAAACAGCTAAGGGGTATACGCTATGAAAGGTATCATTCTCGCCGGTGGAGCCGGAACCAGACTTTATCCTTTGACCCTCGTTACATCTAAACAGCTTTTGCCGGTTTACAACAAACCGATGATATATTATCCGTTATCCACGCTTATGCTTGCAAGGATCAAAGATATCCTCATTATCTCAACTCCCGAGGATACACCGAGGATACAGCAGCTTCTGGGCGACGGTTCAGAGTTCGGTATCTCTTTATCTTACAAGGTTCAGGAAAAGCCTGAAGGTCTTGCACAAGCGTTCACAATCGGCAAGGATTTCATTGGTGATGATGCATGTGCGATGATACTTGGTGACAATATCTTTTACGGAAATGGTCTCGGTCATAAACTTTCTGCTGCAAAAACAGCTGCGGAAAACGGTAAGGCTACGATATTTGGCTATTATGTTGAAGACCCTGAGCGTTTTGGTATCATGGAGTTCAAGCGCAACGAAGAGGACGAGTTCAGCGTAAAGGTCACATCTGTAGAAGAAAAACCAAAGAATCCTAAGAGCAACTATGCTATTGTCGGATTGTATTTCTATCCGTCAGGCGTAAGTGAAATGGCTGAAAAGGTCGTTCCTTCTGACAGAGGAGAACTTGAGATAACAAGCCTTAATCAGATGTATCTTGATGATGATAATCTTCGCGGTGAACTGCTCGGACGTGGCTTTACCTGGCTCGATGCGGGTACTTTCTATTCCCTTCGCCGTGCAACAAACTTTGTTTGTATGCTTGAGCAGTATCAGGGTATGACGATTTCTTCTCCTGAGGAAATTGCATATCGCTTTGGCTGGATAAATGACCAGCAGCTTGCCGATAGTGCTGCAAAGTACGGCAAAAGCCCGTACGGCGAACATCTAATGGCTGTACTCCACGGCAAGATCATTATGTGAGGTGTAAAGCTTGACTATAATCGTTACCGGTGGAGCCGGATTTATAGGAAGCAATTTTGTCTTCCACATGCTTAAGAAATATCCTGATTACCGCATTATCTGTCTTGACAAGCTGACTTATGCGGGCAATCTTTCGACGCTTGCGCCTGTTATGGACAACCCGAATTTCAGATTCGTTAAGGCTGACATCTGCGACAGGGAAGCGGTAAACAAACTGTTTGAGGAAGAACACCCCGACATCGTGGTGAACTTCGCTGCGGAGAGTCACGTTGACAGGTCTATCGAGGACCCGGGCATCTTTTTGCAGACAAACATAATGGGCACGCAGACGCTCATGGACGCTTGCCGCAAGTACGGTATCCAGCGTTATCATCAGGTTTCAACAGACGAGGTCTACGGCGACCTTCCGCTTGACAGACCCGACCTGTTCTTCACGGAGGAGACTCCGATACACACGAGCAGCCCTTACAGCAGCTCTAAAGCAGGCGCTGATCTTCTGGTGCTTGCTTACCACAGAACGTATGGATTGCCTGTGACAATAAGCAGATGCTCAAATAATTACGGTCCGTATCATTTCCCCGAGAAGCTGATACCGCTGATGATCGCTAACTGTCTGAATGACAAGCCGCTGCCTGTTTACGGCGAGGGCTTGAACGTCAGAGACTGGCTTTACGTTGAGGATCACTGCAAGGCTATCGACCTGGTTATCCACAACGGCAGAGTTGGCGAGGTCTACAATATCGGCGGACACAACGAGATGAAGAACATCGACATCGTCAAGCTGATATGCAAAGAGCTCGGCAAGCCCGAGAGCCTTATCACGCATGTTACGGACAGAAAGGGTCACGATATGCGCTACGCTATCGACCCGACCAAGATCCACAACGAGCTTGGCTGGCTGCCCGAGACGAAGTTCGAGGACGGCATAAAGAAAACGATAAAATGGTATCTCGATAATCGTGAGTGGTGGGAGACTATTATCTCGGGCGAGTACCAGAATTACTATGATAAAATGTATGGCAGCAGAGAAGCTGTTATGGTTTAAAAAGAGGTAATGGGATGAAGGCAAAAAGGCTTTGGCGTTCGCTTAGGTTATCGTTGACTAAAGGCGGTAGTAAACGTGCGAAATATGCAAAGAAACATGATGTATATGACAATATCGGCAAAAACGTTATGATTCAAGGACGCATTATTCCGCTTTATTCTGAGCTTATCAGATTTCATAACAATATTGTGGTAGCACGTAATGTTGATTTTGTTACACACGATGTAATGCATAGTGTGTTTAACAGAGTCGATAGCAGCGATGGAAAATATGGTGAGATGATAGGCTGCATTGAAATAATGGACAATGTGTTTATTGGCTCAAATTCAGTTATTCTTTATAATACTCGAATTGGTCCAAACGTGGTCATCGCATCAGGTTCAGTGGTCACGAAGGACTGTGAACCGAATTCCGTATATGCAGGCGTTCCTGCAAGACGTATTGGTTCTTTTGACGATTTATTGAAGAAAAGAAAAGGCGATCAGGATAGCGGTAAGATAGCTGTAACATACCACAATCAACAGCTTACAAAGCAGGAAAAGGATAAAGCGTGGGAGATTTTTAGAAAAAAGCACAGCAAATAATCAGCTTGAAATGAGGAAATATGAAATGTCAGTTTTCGTGACAAGATGTTCAATGCCAAAATATGTTTCAGCTGTAATGAACTCGTTGGAGGGAGAAGAAATAAAGCCTATATTTGAGAGCCATCATCTCACGAATATGGGACCGGTGTATAAAAAATTACAAAAGCAGCTTATTAATTACCTCGGTGTAGATGAGCTGTCTTTGTTTGTGAATGGGCATATGGCGCTTGAAATGGCAATTCATGCTATGGGGCTTCGTAAAGAAGGTGGAGAGGTCATTACAACTCCATTTACATTT
>CAMYUO010000312.1 GCA_947302065.1 uncultured Clostridia bacterium
AAGAGAGGGCTTTCCCTTACCCTGTGGTAACGTCGGTATCCTCAAGACGACCGCAAAAGGTCGGCTTGACTATCTCTGTACAAACATAAGTTTGGACTATAAGTTCTCCAGACTTAATGTCGCCACTGCATTCAGGCTCATATCCGCACGCTTGCCTGCGAGGAAATCGAAATATCCCTGGCAGGCTATCATTGCGCCGTTGTCGCCGCAGTATTTTAGCTCGGGCAAAAACAGCTTGTACCCACGCTTTTCACACTCAGCCGTTATCTTGTCACGCACGCCCGAATTTGCCGAAACACCGCCTGCAACTGCGATAGTTTTATAGCCGAGATTTTCTGCCGCAAGCATCAGCTTTTGCGAAAGTATGTCGCTGATCGTGCGCTGGAACGATGCTGCCATATTCTCGGGGACGATCTTTTCGCCCTTTTGCGAGGCGTTGTGAACGAGGTTTATCACCGCTGTTTTAAGTCCCGAGAACGAGAAATCATACTCGCTGCCCTGCACCTTCGGGTGCGGCAGGTCAAACGCTTTCGGGTCGCCCTGTTTTGCGGCGGCGTCAATGAACTTTCCGCCCGGATATTCATAGCCGAGAGTTCGTGCAACTTTGTCAAAGCACTCTCCTGCCGCATCGTCACGGGTGCGACCTACAAGGCGGTATTTTGTGTAATCGAGCACCTCGACGATGTGCGAGTGTCCGCCCGAAACGACAAGGCATAAGTACGGCGGTTTCAGGTCAGCGTGTGACAGGTAGTTCGCCGCAATGTGCCCTGCGATGTGATGCACGGGAACGAGCGGTTTCTTTGCGCCGAGCGCCAATCCCTTTGCATAGCTCACGCCAACGAGCAGCGCACCGATAAGTCCCGGTGCATACGTCACCGCAACGGCGTCAATGTCGTCAAGCGTGCAGTTCGCCTTTTCAAGCGCCTCACGGGTGACCCAGCCGATGTTTTCTGCGTGACGGCGTGAAGCTATCTCGGGGACAACGCCGCCGTAAAGCCTGTGCTCGTCTATCTGGCTCGCAACTATGTTTGAAAGCACCGTCTTGCCGTCCTCGACCACCGAGCAGGCGGTCTCATCGCACGAGCTTTCTATACCAAGTATCTTCATCAAAAATCATCCTAACTATTTTATCTCTGCTGTGTATATGCTCTGCATCTCTTCGGAGATGCCGCCGTCAGCGGAACGCACATACAGCGGTTTTTCTATCTGTATAAAGTTGTTTCCGCCGAGTCTTCCCTCGACGAGCACCAGCCACGGCGGACACTCGGGATTTTTATGGACTGTCCGCAGGCGCTTTGGCTCGATGCCGTTTGCTCTCATCGCTGTGATGATATCACTCAGGCGCTCGGGTCGGTTGCATATGCAAAGCCTGCCGCCGAAACGCAGATTTCTCGCCGCCGCTTTGCACACGTCATCGACGGTGCACTCTATCTCGTGGCGAGCGATAGACACCGCCTCGCTGTCGTTTTTCGCACCTGTTCCGCTTATCTTGTAAGGCGGATTGCAGGTAATAACGTCAAGCGGCTCGGGACTTTTCCACTCTTTCAGGTCGCCCAGCACCGCAAAGGTGTTTTCCTGTGCGCCCGAATGTTCTATCGAAAGCTTCAGCTGCTCATAGGCTTTTTCCTGCAGTTCGACTGCGTAGAGCTTTTGCGGCTGGAAGTTGCGGCGCATTATCAGTGCGATGATGCCGCACCCCGTGCAGAAGTCGCAAACTTTATCCTTGTGTCTGGGCTTGGTGAAATCGGCGAGCAGGAAAGCATCCGTGCCGAATCTGTGCTCGCTCGAAATGCATATCTTATAGCCTTTGCCTAAGTCCTCAAAGGTAAAATCGTTGTAGACCATCAGGTTTCTCCGTTCATTATTTTCGTCATGAGGATCGCATCTTCTGTCGGCTTTTCGTAAAAGTTCCTGCGCTCGCCGACACGCTCAAAGCCGAAGCTCTCATACAGCGCAATCGCCGCAGCGTTTGACTTGCGCACCTCGAGCGTCACGCTGTCTGCCTCGGCAAGCTCGCAAAGCATCTTTTGCAAAAGCGCCTTTGCGATGCCTTTGCAGCGGTGTTCACCGAGCACGGCGATGTTGTTTACGCTGACCTCGCCGCACACTTCCCACACGCTCAGAAAGCCCGCAGGCTCGCCGCCGTCAAGTGCAAGATAGGTGTGCGCATTCGGGTTTGAAAGCTCCTCAAAAAAAGTCTTTTCGCTCCACGGCTGAGAAAAGCACTCAGCCTCTATCGCAGCGACTGCTTTGTAATTCTGCTCATTCATCGGGGTAATCTGTATCATCGTTCCCTCTTTTTTCGCCGATAAGGCAGTACATGAATTTCTTTTCGTCAACGACCTTGACCTTGACATTTTCAAGACCGTGCTTCTGCGCGAGGGCTTTAAGCTCGCCCGTGGTGTAGTATGTCTCGCCCTCGAACTTGTATTTCTCGCTGCGGTCAAAGTATGCCTTGCTGTAAAAGCCGCAGATAAAGCGTCCGCCGTCTTTCAGGGTGCGCATTATCTCGCTCATTGCCTTGTCGGCATCTTTCCAGAAATAGATGGTGTTTATCGTGTAAACGCAGTCGAAAAAGCCGTCATCGTAAGGCATATCCTCAACGTCGCCAGTGGACAGGAACATCTTTTCCGTTGCAACAGCCCTTGCGTTCGCTTTTGTTGCGAGGACTTTCATATCCTCCGAGATGTCGATGCCGTAAAAGACCGCATCGAGCTTTTCGTCAAGGCGTTTGAGCATATCTCCGTTGCCGTAGCCTACATCGAGGATACGGGCGTTCGGCTGCTTTGGCACGAAGTTATAAACTGCGTTGTACAGCTTGAAATTGAACACGTTCATCGCCAGCGTGAAAAACTCGCCTGCCTTGCCCTCGGGCTTTGCGAACTGCGTTTTCATAAGATTCTTGATGTTTTTGGGCGTTGTTATCACAAACGCCTTTAAGTTTTTGACATCCATTGTAATACTCCCTCTGTCTGAACAGATCAGTAATTTGAACATTGCAAATCCACGTCAAACCCTAAAGGGTTTGAGGAATAATTCTACATTCTTATCATAAGGGCAGCCCTCTCTTTCAGGGCATGCCCTCTTTTAAAACAGTCCACCGGACTGTTTTAAAATTCACCTATG
>CAMYUO010000313.1 GCA_947302065.1 uncultured Clostridia bacterium
CCATCAGACAAGGCGGCTTAGCGTATGTAAATCATAGAACTGTGATCATACGGCTCTTTCGTCCGTAACCTGATCCTCTTTTCACTGTAAACCGCCGAGCCTATGGCTACCACTCTTGATATCCAGTGTGCCCATGGGACTCGCTCCTTCCGTGTCTGTTTAGATCTCCCGGAGTTCCTCGCTGCCTGTTTGATATTCCGCAAGCTGTGCAGCGTGTTCACTTTCTGCCGTTTCGATCGTGATCAAAGAAACTCAAACCGTCTATACCTTAGCACCACCGGCTTGCGGCATCTGCTAAAATCCAGATCCGTTCAGCGACTGCTTTGAACATCTGCGCTGATGTACCGCTTTTTCGCTGCCGTTCAGCTTCACCTTCAAGTGAACTGTTCGGTTCTTGTTATCTTGTATATACTATACCACACTTTTTGTTACTTGTCAATAGTTTTTCTCAACTTTTTTGTAGAATTTATATTTAATATTACTTTTACAAAAGATGCCTTGACATTATATATAATATGTAGTATAATGATATTGTTGCGGCGGGCAAAACGGCGTAAAGCCTTTGTGTTCAGCCGTTTTAGTTTATGTGCAAAACGCCGCTGATACGGCTGATTATGTGTGTTAAAACATATGACATTTTGCACGAGCGGAAAGGGGTTGCCACTGTGGCTGATGAGAAAGATTTCGAAATGAATGAGGAATATATGCCTGATCTGTATGAGCTCGAGGACGAGCAGGGCAACAAGCAGAGCTTTGAGCTGCTTGACGTTATGGAATATGAGGGCGAGAAGTATTATGCTCTGACTCCTTATTTTGATGAGGAAGAGGCAGAGAGGATGCTTGAGGACAGCGGCGAGGTCGTTATCCTGCGTTCCGAGTTTGACGAGAACAATGACGAGATACTGGCTTCCATCGACGACGATGACGAGTATGAGAAGATCGGCGAGATGTTCATGAAGCGCATCGAGGAGATGTTCGAGTTTGACGACGAGGACGAATGCGGCTGCGGCGATCCTGATTGTGACGGAAAGCATTTCAGCTGATACTGCGCACAGAAAACGTTTAAGTACGCATTTTGTCGTGATAAATGTACAAATTTTCGTACTTTGATTTGTACAGAATAATACTTGAATAATGCTGTTATATGTGATATCATAATAACAGGAAAAAGATTTCTGCCTTGTGCGTTAAGCACGGTCATTATAAATCCAACACACAATTAAAAGGGAACCGGGTCTCCGAGAAACGGATTGCAGACCTCCCGCCGCACGCCGACTTTGTGCCGTGTGCGTCCGGACGCTGGGAGCGAGAAGTCATTGGGCTGGTACCCACCTGCGAGAGCGGGTTTTATCAACTGTGCGACGGCAAGGCGGTAATATTTTTAGCGTACCACACGGTATGTGTTAAAGCGAGGCTTCGTGCCTCGCTTTTTTATGTTTATGGTCAAATCCGGATACGCCTGCATAGAATATCCCAGCGGCAGTTATGCCTTGCACCGTTTCGGGTGACAAGGCGGGAATCGGCTTGTCCGCAGAACAGCCCGAAAGGTCGGTGCGGTGAGCAAAGCTGCCGATAGATAAAAGGAGTCGGGTCAGCCCGGCTCCTTTGCAGGTCATATATGTCCGCCCAGGCGCAGCGTCAGCCTGTCGGCAACTATAAAGATAAACTCGCTGTTGGTGGGTATCCAGTCGGGATCAAGCGTGAAAGGACCGAAGTATTCACGCTTGACCTTTACGCCCGATTTTGTCCACGAGCTGCGGATAGCAGTTCTGATGTTCCGCTCGACGCAGCTGGACGTCACGCTGAATTTTGCGGCTATCTCGGGATAGATGTCCTTTGATATGCAGCGTGAGAATGCTCCCGAATATGATGCGAGTTTTATCGCCTCTAAAATGAAACGGTAGCCGTTGTAATTCTTGGTTATGCAGAACTCAAAAAGGGTTTCGGCTATCTGTCTGTCGTGCAGCCCGTGGCTGTCACATTCCTTTTCTATCCTGCCGAACAGCTTTTTGAAAAGCTTATCGTAACGTTCGTTGTCGCTGTGGTCGAGCACCATGTCTGCACTTGCAGGGCGGCATCTGTCATCACCCATAACAGTGCCGTCGGATATCATAACGATGAACGGTGCGTGGTCGGTGCGCTTGAGCAGAGCGCAAAGTTCGTCGGTGTGCTGTGTGCGGCTCGTCAGTATCAGCGCATCGGGCTTTCTGATGAGCGCTTCGTGCTGGATCTCGAGCGGGCTGTGCTGTGAATAGCTCACATCTGCACCGCTCGATCTAAGCTTCATCCCGAGTTCCTTTGCCTCGGTGTCGTTTCTTCCTACCAGGATACTTATCCTGCTGTTTTCCATTTCTAAATTCCTCCCTGACCTCTCGGATCTTCTGATCCGAAAAAATACCAATCCATTATAACACAAGTTATTTTTTTATCAATAGCTGTCATTTCATTTTTTAATTGTGCGTTATAGATAATTAACCCAAAAGTATATGTTTGTTTACAATGTGCGGTCATCGGGTCGCAAATGCGACAGGGTTCGACGTTGTGCGGTGTGTTTGTTCCGTTGTGACGAATATCGGCGCAAAAGCGCAGGATATTGAGATCGTTCCGATCGGATTTGAAACTTCATATGTAAATTATATTGACTTTTTAACACAAATGAGACTGCGCGGAGTTTTATTGGAAATGCAAAATCAAACTGCATCAGAATTAGTTTCATATTTTTACATTTTGCGTGATCTGATATATGGATATGCTTGACAAAACGGGTGGGTTGTGATAAACTGTGCTTATGGACAAAAACGCCTTGAAAACAGGCGCTTGAACAGGATATCGTTCAAAAAATACATCTGGGGGTAGGGACAATGAAAATGGATATGTTCGATTATATCTGGACAGACAAAAAGCGCACTCTCTTCGGCTGGCCTCTCTCCTTCACAAGATACTACCTTACTGAGACTAAGTTCATCACTCAGCGTGGTTTTTTCAGCATCGATGAGGACGAGATCGATCTTTACAAGATCACCGATAAGAAGGTCAAGCGCCCGTTGTTCCAGAGAATGTTCGGCTGCGACTCTATAATAATTTTCAGCAGAGATGCTGATACTCCTAC
>CAMYUO010000314.1 GCA_947302065.1 uncultured Clostridia bacterium
AGGAGCTGACCGATGCAAATGAGCGTCTCAAACAGGATATCGAACGCAGGAAAGAACTTGAACAGCAGCGCAGGAACTTCTTCATCGCTGTCTCGCACGAACTGAAAACGCCGCTGACAATACTCAAAGGGCAGATAGAAAACATGATGCTCGGCTACGGCGACTATGCCGACCACGAAAAATATCTGCCGCAGGCTTTCGATTCGGCTGAGCGCATCGAGCAGCTCGTGCGTGAGATAATCGCTATCACAAAGACAGAAAACACTGACATAAGCGGAAGTCTTTGCGAGGTCTCGCTGGCTGACACCGTCAGGGAAACCGTCGAAACGATAATGCCGCTGGCTGAAGAAAAAAACATCAGCATTCACGATCAGATAGAGGGCGATATGGTGCTGACCGTCGATCTGAAGCTTTGGAGCAAGGCGCTTTCCAACGTCATCGGAAACGCTGTGCGCCACTCCCCCGAGGGTGCACAGGTATTTATCTCACTTGAAACGGCTGACGGCAGACAAACGCTGAAAGTCACCAACACAGGCACATCTATCCCCGAGGAAGACCTGCCGCATATGTTCACGCCGTTTTACCGTGCAGACAAATCAAGAAACAGAGCCACGGGCGGCAGCGGTCTGGGGCTTTACATCGTCAAGACTATTCTTGACCTTCACGGCATGACCTGCTCGGTGGAAAACACACAGCAAGGCGTTGTGTTTTACATTCATCTGAATTAACAGCTAAAAGGCGGCACACGAATTCGTGTGCCGCTTTTTTCTAACCAAAGCCTTATTTTCTGCAAACCGAAATCTAATAAAAAGTTGTTAGGATATGACTTGTAGGAGAGATGAGCCAGAAAAGCTCACCAGGAAACAGAACAAAGAAACCAAAAACAAAAACGGGGGAATAACAAATGAACGAAGAGAAAGGAAACAAGACAGTCATCCGCAGAAAGTACCGCATCAGACTCGCCTGCACATCATTCGTGCTCGTTGCGGCGATAATGGGCACAGCAATGATGCTCACAGAGCACAGTTCGGGCAAAGAGGTAACGGCAGGTACAACGGTGAGCAGCTCGGCGGCGGACAACAGCTCGCAGACAGAGAAAAAGCAGAGCGTTACCACCGCTGACAGCAGCACACCGCCGCAGCAAACTGCGCAAGGCACACAGCTGTCTGCAAAAGCCGCAGCAAAAAGCGAAGAAACACCTGCAAAACCGCAGATAGAGGTAAAAGACGGCGTTACATACGTCGGCGGGATTCTCATTGCAAACAAGACCTATGCGCTGCCAGCAGGATATGAGCCGGGACTGAGCCAGGACGCACAGAATGCGTTCAACAAAATGCAGCAGGCTGCCGCAGCAGAGGGCATAAGTCTCTGGATATGCTCGGGATACCGCAGTTACAGCTATCAGCAGCAGCTCTATGACAATTATGTCGCACAGGACGGCAAGGCTGAGGCAGACAGATACTCCGCAAGACCAGGTCACAGCGAACATCAGACAGGTCTTGCGATAGACGTCAACGACGCAGGCAGCAGTTTTGACAACACGCCCGAGGCAGCATGGCTTGCGGCGCACTGCGCAGATTACGGTTTCATAGTCCGCTACAAGCCCGGCAAGGAAAGCTCGACAGGCTATATGGCAGAATCGTGGCACATCAGATATCTCGGGGATGCAGAGCTTTGCCGCAAGATAGATGCCAGCGGTCTGAGCCTTGAAGAATACCTCGGCATAACAAGCGTTTACAGCGATTGACACAACTGCCTCTTTACAAGCTGAAAAAAAGTGCTATAATATAAACATAAGCTGCGGCAGTTTATCACCGCAGCAGCAGGAAGGAGGTAATTTCAATGAGCAAATTAAGAATCGGTATTGCAGGTTACGGCAACCTCGGCAGAGGCGTTGAGCTTGCGATAAAACAGAATGATGATATGGAGCTTGCGGCTATCTTCACACGCCGTGACCCATCGGCAGTAAAGCCGCTGACGGCAGGCGCAAAGGTAATGAAAATTGACGACATCGAGTCGATGAAAGATCAGATAGACGTTCTGATAATCTGCGGCGGCAGCGCAACGGATCTGCCTGAGCAGACACCTGCACTAGCTAAGCATTTCAACGTTATCGACAGCTTTGACACGCACGCAAGGATACCGGAGCATTTCGCAAATGTAGATAAGGCTGCAAAGGAGAGCGGTCACCTTGCATTCATCTCCCTCGGCTGGGATCCGGGTCTGTTCTCGGTCAACCGCCTTTATGCAGAATCTATCCTGCCAAACGGCAAGAGCTATACTTTCTGGGGCAAGGGCGTGAGCCAGGGTCACTCCGACGCAATCAGAAGAGTTGAGGGCGTAAAGAAAGGCATACAGTACACCGTGCCTATCGAGTCGGCAATTGAGGCTGTCCGTTCGGGAAGCCAGCCGGAGCTTTCGACCCGTGAAAAGCATCTGCGTGAGTGCTGGGTAGTTGCTGAGGAAGGCGCTGACAAGGCAAAGATCGAAAACGAGATCAAGACGATGAAAAACTATTTTGACCAGTACAACACGACTGTCAATTTCATCTCCGAGGAGGAGTTCGACAGGGTGCACAACAAGATGCCGCACGGCGGATTCGTAATGAGAAGCGGTCTGACGGGCGACGGCGAAAAGACACACCAGATGATAGAATACTCTCTCAAGCTCGAGTCAAATCCCGAGTTCACCGCAAGCGTGCTCATCTGCTATGCAAGAGCGCTCGGCAGGCTTTATGCCGAGGGTGCAAGAGGCTGCAAGACAGCGTTTGACATCGCACCAGCTTATCTTTCAAAGCTCACAGGCGAGGAGCTTCGAGCTTCTATGCTGTAATATGATCCTTTTATCCCATTTCAAAGCCATCGGTCATGTGCCGGTGGTTTTTGATTTTTAGCATAAAAAAACAGGCGTGAGTTTTTAGCTCATGCCTGTTTCGTTTTACTGTATCAGCTTTTCGAGCACATCGAACAGCGCATCGTTGTCGATAGGCTTGCTCAGGTGTGCATTCATGCCTGCCTGCAAACTGCGCTGAACATCCTCGTCAAATGCGTTTGCAGTCAGTGCGATTATCGGGACGGTCTTTGCATCGGGTCTGTCGAGCGAAC
>CAMYUO010000315.1 GCA_947302065.1 uncultured Clostridia bacterium
CCTTACGCAGTATACAATGTCGACTTTGAGAAGAAGAGTGCAACTATCACCAAGGGTCCTGATACAGCAAAGCTTCTCGATATCACACCTACAACAACAGTGGAGACAACAACTACTGAAAAGCATACCAGACGTACTGAAAAGACATCTGACACTGAACCGGAGCCGGAACCCGATCCAGATCCACAACCGGATCCGGATCCGCAAGGCCCTGAAGAATAAAGGACATATTTGAACATATGACTGGATTAATAACTAAAGCTATCGGAGGCCTCTACACCGTGGAAGCCTCCGACGGTGTTTATGAATGTAAAGCCCGTGGGATATTCAGAAAGCGTGGCATCTCACCAAGCTGCGGTGATAACGTGGAAATATCTGTTGATAACGACGGCAAAGGCATTGTTGAAGAAATAATGCCTCGAAAGTCTCAGATAATACGTCCTCCGCTTGCAAATCTCGATGTGCTGGTCTTTGTTTCGTCAGTTTGCGAACCGAGACCTAATCTTCTGCTGCTCGATGAGTTTATCGCAATAGCTGAATACAAGCATATCCTGCCTGTTGTCGTTTTCACAAAGATTGACAAGCAGGACAGTTCTCAGCTTGCAGGAATATACAGGAATGCAGGATTGACAGTTTTTGAAGTAAACAATATCTCAGGTGAGGGTAGCGCTGAAGTCAAGGACTTCCTGATTGGGAAGCTCTCTGCATTCACAGGCAATACAGGCGTAGGAAAATCTTCACTTATGAACAGGATATTCCCTCAGCTTGATCTTGCAACTAACGAGATCAGTGAAAAGCTTGGCAGAGGCAAGCATACAACTCGTCATGTCCAGCTTTTCAAACTCGATGAGGGTGGATATATTGCCGATACTCCTGGATTTTCAAGCTTTGATACCAACAGATACGATATAATCTATAAAGATGAGCTTGCAGATTGCTTTTGCGATTTCAGAGAATACTTAGGCAAGTGCAGATTTCAAAACTGCAGTCACACTAAGGAAAACGGATGCGCTGTTATAGAGGCCGTCAATGACGGAAAAATCGCAAGATCTCGCCATGACAGCTATCTTGCGATGTATGAGCAGGCAAAACAGCTAAAAGAATGGGAGCACAAAAATGGTTGATTGCATTATCATTGCAGGTGCAGATATGAATACCGACTGTGTTGACAGCAGTTCATTTGATGGAAAATACATGATCTGTGCAGACAGGGGAGTTACTCATGCACAAAAGCTCGGTGTCTCGCCGGATCTTATAGTCGGTGACTTTGATTCTCTTGGCTTTGTTCCGCAGGCTGATTGCAGGATAATGCAGTTCAAGCCTGAAAAGGACGATACAGATCTTATGATCGCTGTTAAGGAAGCCGTTAAGCTTGGCTATCAGAACTTGCAGATATATGCGGCTCTCGGCGGCAGACTTGACCACACGTTCGCAAGCTTTCAGACGCTGGCATATGCACTTGGTCACGGTGTAAAAGCGCAACTTGTATCCGAAAACGAGATCGTCGAGCTGTTTGACCCGGGAGAGTATACTATAAAGCGTAAAGACGGGTATTCGCTGTCTCTTTTCAGCTTTTCTGAGAAGGTCACCGGTCTTTCTATCAGCGGTGCAAAATACGAGGTCACAGATTCTGAATTTACAAATTCATTCCCGCTCGGCGTTTCAAACGAGGTAGTCGGTCCGAATGCTGTCGTTTCATTTAAAAGCGGCAGATTACTGGTAATACAGTCGCTTTTGCAGTAACAACTTTCCTTTAATTGAATAGTATGTTGTAAAGCGCTCTTGCGCTTTGATAACGTGCTGTTCGATTGGAGGTTTACTTATGAAAGTTGTAGTTGTCAAAAGCCCTAAGATCGTATCCGGTATCCTCAGATTTATTTTTAAGATCAAAAAAGATGAAGATGATTGATTTCGTGTCCGTAGGCTGTCCTGCGGACACTTTTTTTTGCTATTGCAAATTTTGCAGAAATGTGTTATAATGAGTAACACATAAAAAACTATTGATGTTAAAATCGGAGACGGTTATGAAATACAGATTTGATGTTGACAGCTGGGGAGGACATTTTTCTGTTCCTTGCTGCGTTGCAACTGAATATTTGAAAACGAGTGACGGCAACTATCTTAAGGTTCTGCTCTGCATTCTTTCTTCTGCTACAAGAGATATCGAGTCTCAAAGCATCACTGAGGCAACAGGTCTTAACGAGGATATTATAGAGGACGCTATAGTTCATTGGACAAGCCTCGGTGTATTGAAACTTGTAGAGCAAAGTGAAAGCAGCAGCATTGCTGCCGTTGTGCAGACAACGCCTGCCGCAGCTCCGGTATCAGCTGTTGAATCGGTAAAGCCGATGTCAAAGGCTGTTGATAGAAGAATAGTTGTAAGCTATTCAACTAAAGAGATCAATGAAAAAGCTCAGAATGATCCCGAACTCAAGCATCTGTTTGATGAGATACAGAATTATATCAACAACACTATTAACGGCAAAGAGCTTGGTATACTGACCGATCTTTATGAGACGTACCATTTTGATGTCCCAACTATACTTATCGCTGCTGAATACTGCAATACTCTCGGGAAATACAGTGTACAGTATCTTTCAAAACTCCTGATAGACTGGTTTGAACACGATCTGTGCACATATGATGAAGTGGAAGCAGAGATCATCAGGCGTACTGAGTATAATACATACGAAAGCACCGTGCGCAGATGCCTTGGTCTGACCAACAGGCTGACAGCAAAGCAAAAGGAATACGTTGAAAAATGGAAATCTAACGGTATTGATGAGAGCCTGCTGAATATCGCCTGCGAAAGATGCCTCGACGGTACCGGCGGCAAGATCAATTTCAAGTATATCGACCAGGTCATTTCATCGTGGGTGAATAAGGGAATCAAAACGCCCGAACAGGTCGCTGCGGATGATGCCTCTTTCAAAGGAAAGGGTCAAAAATCGCATTTTTCAGCAAGCGAAAAAGACAACTCGTTCACTGTTGAAAAACTTGAACGGCTTGTCAAGAATTTTTCTTCAAGAAATGAGGATAACACTCAATGAAATACTCAAAAACAGCGTATTATCAAGCGGAAGATGCGATAAGCAAACGCA
>CAMYUO010000316.1 GCA_947302065.1 uncultured Clostridia bacterium
AACGGAGATTAAAATGAAAAACACAGCAAAGCAGGTGCTTGCCTGCATAGTCTGCTGGGCAGCGGTACTCGCTGTCTGTATCGGGCTTCTTTGTGCGGCAGCTGCCGTGCCAAACGACAGCATAAAGGCAAACCTTGTCAAAAGTGCGGAAAAGCTCGCATCTGACAACCCGCACGGCAAGACCGCAGGCAATTTATATCACAGCGTCCGGGACAACTACGCCGATGCAATACTGCTCGGCATCGCAGCAAACATAGACTCTGACGATGTTTTCACATCAGCGCTTGATACAAAATATTACGACGACGGCTACGGCGCAGCAGTCGGCATTCTCGAAACAGTTGACGGAAAAGCCGCCAACACCGACTATACACGCTACTGGCACGGTTCACTCGTGCTTGTGCGCCCGTCGCTGATGTTTACAGATATAAGCGGCATACGCATCATCGGCACAGTCATCATCATCATTCTGCTGCTCGGCAACGCCGCACTTCTGATATGGAAAAAGCATATCGCCGCATGCGTGATACTGCTCGTTTCTGCAGTTCTGGTGCAGTTCTGGTTCGTGTTCACGACCATAGAATATATGGCGGTGTTCATCGTGATGCTCGCCGTGCTGCCGCTTTATGTGAAATTCGCAGGCAATACAAAAGTGCTGACGATAATTTCCGCAGGCGTGGGAACGCTCACTGCTTTTGCAGACTTTCTTACCACCGAAACTCTGACCATACTCGTGCCGCTTGCAATGGCATTTTTCATAACTGCCGAAAAAGGCGAAAAGCCTGACGGCAAAAAGAGCCTTATCACAGCGGCAAAATGCCTTGCAGCGTGGGGAGCGTGTTATCTGATGACATTCGGCGCAAAGTGGCTGCTTGCATCGGCAGTGCTCGGCAGAAATGTTTCCGACATAGCATTTTCAGCAGCGGCCGAAAGGCTCGGCGGCACAGGTGACCTTGGTCTTTCGCCTTTTGAACTGTTTTTCTCGGCGCTCGGCTCAAACTTCACCATGCTCACTCCCTGCGGCGACAAAACAAGCGCTGTGTGGGCACTTGGCTGGGTGGCTCTTTTCGCAGCGGTGTGCTATTTCCTTCTGCGCTTTGACACCCGCAGGCTCAGCAGCCCGAAAGCTGCGATGCTGCTCATCGCTGCGCTGCCTGTTGTGAGGATATGCGTGCTGATGAACCATTCCTACCTGCACAATTTCTTCACCTATCGTGCCCTTATGGCAAGCATCATGGCGATGCTCGGTCTGGTGTGGTACCGCATCGGCGCAGGTCAGAAGAAAACTCTCAAAAAGAAAAAATAACATCTTCACAGCGAGGTAAAGATGAAAAAGATAGTTATAATCGGCGCAGGTCCTGCTGGACTGACCGCCGCATATGAACTGCTCAGGTGCGGCAAAGACTATGACGTCACGCTGCTCGAAGCGGGCAGTATCCCCGGCGGTATCTCAGCAACTGTGCAGTGCGGCGGCTGCCGTATGGACCTTGGCGGTCACCGCCTGTTCTCAAAAGACGAACGCATAATGAACTGGTGGAAAAGCATAATGCCCGTTCAGAGCAAGCCTGCCTGCGATGACAAACTGCTTTGCAGGAAAAAGCCTTATGCCTGCGGCAGTGCCGACCCTGAAAAGTCCGACAGCGTACTGCTTATCCGTGACAGAGTGTCGCACATCTATTACAAGAACAAGTTTTACAACTACCCTGTCGAACTGAGCGCAAAAATGCTGCACGACCTCAGCCTGCCGCTGACCGCAAAGGTACTCGCAAGCTATGTCCGCTGCCGAATAAGCAAGCTGCCCGAAACGAACCTTGAAAATTTCTATATCAACCGTTTCGGGCGTGAGCTTTATAAAATGTTCTTTGAAGGCTACACGCAGAAACTCTGGGGAAAGCACCCCCGTGATATATCTGCGCAATGGGGCGCACAGCGTGTCAAAGGGCTTTCACTCACCGCCGTGATGAAAGACACCCTGCACAAACTTCTCGGCAGCAAGAAAAGCTCAAACACCGAGACCTCTCTCATCGAGCAGTTCTGGTACCCAAAGCTCGGCTCGGGTCAGCTGTGGCAGACTGTTGCCGATAAAGTCACCGCAATTGGCGGACATATCCTCTATGACCGCAAAGTTACAGGCATACAGACAAACGGCGGCAGGATAGTATCCGTCAGCTGCGGCAGCGAGATATTCCCCGCCGATGAGTGCATAAGCTCGATGCCGATAAAAGAGCTTGCAAGAGCGATAGGCGCACCCGAAAATATCCGCACCATCACCGATGCCCTGCCCTACCGTGACCTCGTCATCGTCGGTCTGCTCGTCAAAGACCTCAGGCTGAAAAACACAGGCAAAAAGCCAAGCATCCGAAATACCGTCCCTGACTGCTGGATATACGTCCAGGACAAGCGTGTGAAGCTCGGGCGGATGCAGGTGTTCAACAACTGGTCTCCCTACATCGTCAAAGACCCCTTTGAAACGCTCTGGCTCGGTGCGGAATATTTTTGCAGCAGCGGCGACGGCATCGCAGAAATGACCGATAAGCAGCTTGCCGGACTTGCCGCAAAGGAACTGCGCCGCATCGGCATTCTCGGCAGCAGCCCGGTTCTGTATTACCACGCCGAACGTGTCCCGAAAGCATATCCTGCCTATTTCGGCTCGTACAGCAGATTCGGCAGCGTGCGCAGATACCTTGACAGCTTTGACAATCTCTGGTGCATCGGCAGGAACGGTCAGCACCGCTACAACAACATGGACCACTCTATGATGACCGCCATCGAGACAGCCGGGGCGATAGAGTCGCAAAGCCGTGACAAAACGCCCGTCTGGAGCGTCAACACCGACAAGGCTTACCACGAAAAGAAATAATAAAACACAAAGGCGACCTGTTTAGAGGATCGCCGATAAAGAAGTATTTAAGATTTTAAGATTAGGCTGCGTAACCTGTGCGGTTACGCAGCCTTTCTCTTTTGTCGTACTTCATACTGTCAGCAACGGCAGCATCGAAGCGATAGTGTATCTCGATATGCTGTGTACGATGCCCACTGCTCTTGTCAGGAGCGTGGACAATGATCTTCTCGATAAGCTCATGCATGATCTCA
>CAMYUO010000317.1 GCA_947302065.1 uncultured Clostridia bacterium
ATAATTCATCTGCCCCTTTATAAAGAAGTAAACTGCCGAAAAGACAAGGCTCAACGTTGTCAAGAATCTCACAGGAAAAATGGACCTTGCTAATCAGGTCGAAAAGTTTGTTGACTGCCGTTCAAAAGACCTCTCGCAGAGAGAGCTTTACATCGTGGAGGGTGACTCGGCGCTCGGTTCTGTTAAAATGGCGAGAAACGCTGAATTTCAGGCAGTTATCCCCGTAAGAGGAAAGATACTCAACTGCCTCAAAGCAGACTATGACAAGATATTCAAAAATGAGATAATCGTTGACCTTATAAAAGTTCTCGGCTGCGGTGTCGAGGTAAAGACGGGCAAGAACAAGGAGTTTTCAATTTTCTCGCTGGACAACCTGCGCTGGAACAAGATCGTTATCTGTACCGATGCCGATGTTGACGGCTTCCCGATTAGAACGCTGATACTCACCATGCTTTACAGGCTCACCCCGACGCTTATCGAAAAGGGATATGTATATATCGCAGAGTCTCCGCTGTTTGAGATAACCACTTCCGACAGGACATATTTTGCATATGACGAGCCTGAAAAGGCAAAGATAATGCAGATGATCGGAAATAAGAAATGTACCGTTCAGCGCTCAAAAGGTCTCGGTGAGAACGAACCCGAGATGATGAGCCTTACCACAATGGATCCGTCAACGAGACGTCTTATCAAGGTTTGTCCCGACGATATGGAGATGACCCAGTGGATGTTCGATATGCTGCTCGGCGATGACCTCGCAGGCAGAAAAGAGTTTATAACCAACAACGGTATCGACTATCTCGAAATGGCTGATATCTCTTAATACAGCCGTTTCCCAATTGCATCAAAACCCGAAAGGACAGATAATATGCCACGTAAAAAGAGCAGTGAGCCTAAGGCACCGAAAAAGAAAAACGATGCTTATATCGACGGTGCAGGTCTCGTTGTTGAACAGAAAATAACCCAGACGCTTGAAACGAACTATATGCCTTATGCAATGAGCGTTATCGTTTCAAGAGCCTTTCCCGAAATAGACGGTTTCAAGCCATCGCACAGAAAGCTTCTTTATACAATGTATAAGATGAACCTGCTCGGCGGCGGACTCACAAAGTCTGCAAACATCGTCGGTGCAACGATGAGGCTCAACCCTCACGGCGACGCCACGATATACGAAACAATGGTGCGTCTGTCACGAGGAAACGAAGCGCTCCTGCACCCGTATATCATGAGCAAAGGCAACTTCGGAAAGCAGTATTCAAAGAATATGGCTTACGCCGCCTCACGTTACACTGAGGCAAAGCTCGAGCCTATCTGCGACGAGCTTTTCAAGGATATCGACAAGGATACCGTTGACTTTGTGCCGAACTACGATAACACCACCACAGAGCCGACACTTTTCCCTGCAACTTTCCCGACTATACTTGTCAATGCCAATGCCGGTATCGCCGTTTCTATGGCTAGCCAGGTGTGTCCGTTCAATCTCGGAGAGGTCTGCGAGACCACCGTCGCACTTATGAAAAATCCCGAGTTCAATGCACTTGAAACGCTCAAAGGACCCGATTTCCCCGGCGGAGCAAATATGCTCTACGACGAGGAGGAGCTTGATAAGATATACCGCACAGGCAGAGGTTCTGTCAGACTTCGTGCAAAGTATGATTTCGACAAGACTGCCAAGTGCATCGAGATCACCGAGATACCTTATACGACAAACGTTGAGGCTATCATCGACAAGATCAGACAGCTCATCAAGGCGAACAAGATCAGAGAGATATCCGGCATCAGAGACGAGACGGATATCAACGGTCTTAAAATTGCGATAGACGTCAAAAAGGGCGTCGAGGTCGATAAGCTGATGCAGAAACTGTACAAGCAGCTCGAGGATACATTCAGCTGCAACTTCAATATCCTTGTCAAAGGCTACCCGAAGGTAATGGGCGTTTACGACATCATCAGGGAATGGGTGGATTTCCGCATCGGATGCGTCAAGCGCAGAACAGCCTTTGATATGAAGAAAAAGCAGGACAAGCTGCACCTTCTCAAAGGTCTCGGCAAGATACTTCTCGACATCGACAAGGCTATCAAGATAGTGCGTGAGACCAAAGAAGAATCCGACGTTGTACCAAACCTTATGATCGGCTTCGGCATCGACGAGGTGCAGGCTGAGTATGTCGCAGAGATAAAGCTGCGCCACCTCAACCGTGAGTATATCTTAAAGCGCACCGAGGAGACCAAGGCTCTCGAAGAGGAGATCAACCGCCTCGCAGAGCTGCTCGAAAGCGAAAGAAAGATAAAGCAGGTCATCATCAAGGAGCTTGAAGAGGTAAAGAAAAAGTACGCACAGCCGAGAAAAACAGGCTATTATTATTCCACCGATGTCATCGAGATAGACGAGGCAGAGGAGATACCCGATTATCCCTGCGAGATATTCCTTTCAAGCGAGGGTTACTTTAAAAAGTGCACTCCGCAGTCGCTGCGTATGGCAAGCGAGCAGAAGCTTAAAGAGGGCGACTTTATCGCTCAGCACGCCGAAACGACCAACAAGAGCGACCTTATCTTCTTCTCGGATAAGTGCTCCGTTTACAAGGCAAAGCTGTCGCAGTTTGCCGATACAAAGGCATCTGCAATGGGCGATTATATCCCTGCGAAGCTCAGCTTTGACAAGGAAGAAAACGTCGTGTTTGCGGTAAATACCACCGATTACAAGGGCTATATGATATTTGTCTTTGAAAACGGCAAGGTCGCAAAGGTCGCACTTGATTCGTATGAAACAAAGACCAACCGCAAAAAGCTCGCAAACGCATATTCCGGTAAATCAAAGCTCGTCAAGATGTTCTTTGTTGCCGAGAACGCAGATATCATGCTGCGCACAACAAACGGCAGAGCAATGGTGTTCAATACATCACTTCTCATGCCAAAGGCATCGAGAGATACGATAGGTGTTCAGGTAATGACCTGCAAGGCAAAGTCCACCGTCGAAAAAGCCTTTATCATCGACGAGCAGACAGCTGCCGAGCTGGCAAAATACCGCAGCAAAACCATACCGGTCGCAGGCTCTTTTGCAAAGGATATCGAAGATCCCGACCAGA
>CAMYUO010000318.1 GCA_947302065.1 uncultured Clostridia bacterium
GGAACGGAAATATTGAGAAAGTCTACCGGAATATCAGGAAGATCAACGAACTCAAGAAAAAATACAAAAAAAAGCATCCACTTCTCAGGTGGCAGTTCATCCTCATGAACCATAACCAGCACGAAGCCGCTGCCGCAAAGAAAGCACCTATCATCTATCTGAGCAAATCAGGCGAGCTTGATGCCGAAACAGCAAGCTACCTCAAGTCCGTCAAGGGCAAGGTCAAGAAAGCATATGTCATCGGCGGCACAGGCGTTATCAGCGATAATATGCTCAAAAAAGCAGGCGACGCTCTCGGTCTGTCAGGCACAGCTGTTGAAAGAGTCTTCGGCGCAAACAGATACTCCACCTGCGTTGAGATCAACAAGAGATTTGCAGGAAATCTCACAGGCAAGTCCCTTTGCATCGCAACAGGCAAGAACTTCCCCGATGCACTTGCAGGCGGCGTTCTCGCAGCAATGAACAAAGCTCCGCTCTTCCTCGCTGACACCGTTCTGAGCGCAGAGCAGACAAACTATCTCAAGGTCAAGAAAGCGTCCAAGTTCTTCGTATTCGGCGGCACAAGCGCAGTTCCCAACAGCCTCGTTTACAGCATCGGCGCAGCATCTAAATAAACCGATCCACTACCTATGATACACTGAAAAGAAGCAAGCAGCCCTGCGGTTGATTCCGCAGGGCTGCTTTGCGCCTTAAACTATCATTTTTCTGCAATGCTGACCTTGTAGTCATCCAGTGCAGGTTTATTGTATCTCAATGTTTTTTCAAGTGTTTCGAGCAGCTTTTCTTTTGGTATCCTGTCATAGTAGTTTTCAAGCTCGGCTGATATAGTGAGCCTGAGCTTGTATGAAACGCACGAGCAGTCATCTTCTATTGTTTCATCATCGCACTCTGTCAGCTTGACTTCATCGCCGATGCCATTGCACTTTTTCCACGCATCGAATATCTGCTCCGCAGTAAGGTCGGCTGCCTTTGCTTTTTCTTCTTTGATGCCGCCGTCCTTGTAGGAATAGATAACAGCACTTGCCTGCATGCTTTCACGTTCAGCCTTGCTTGTGAATGTATATTCTATCTCATCTATCGACCAATCGAGCTGCGCGTAGCTCTGCAGCGTGAGCATAAGTGACTTGTCAAGCTGCTCCTTTGGTATCTTGTTGTAAAATTCCTTGAACTCCTCGGGAACGGTAACGTCTGCTATGCAACGATCGCCATTGCTGTTATTTGTCGGCGCCGCGAAAGATTCATCTATTATCAGAGAACCGTCAGAATCTGAGATAAGTCTTGGCTTTGGTTCTTCCGCGGGTATCAGTTCATCACCGTTGTAATGCATCATTTTTGCAAGCTCGTCAGCCTTTTCGCCCTCTGCCAGCCCGTTCAGCTTGAGCCACGCGCTGAACACGCCTGCATCTGAATACTCAACATTCTGCGTTTGCTTTATTATTTCCCCGTTCTGATAAGCATAAATATCTACGTCTGCAAATGACGGCTTGCGCCTGTTATCAGCGTCCGAGCAATTGCTGGAATCGTAGGCGGAGCTTGAATTCCCCGACGAGCTGTCGATGTCCGAATCTTTAAGATTCATCATTATTCCCGCCGCCAGCACTGTGCACAGGCAGGCTGCTGTCGCAAGAGCGATTCCGCCCCAGTGTCTTTTTATCTTTGGCGGCTGCTGTTCAGCTTCCTTTACGGCGTTTTCGTCAACATCGCCGAGCACCTCGTAAAAATTTTCCTTCTTCATAGGTCAAATCCCCTTTCTTTCAAGTAGTCACATAGTTTTTTTCTTGTTCTGTTCAGTTCTACCGATACCGAGTTCTCCGAGCGTCCGCATTTTTCAGCAATGTCTTTAACGCTGTCGGTGTACCAGTATCTGCGGATGAACATATATCTTTTTTCTTTTGACATCTCGCCGATAAATTCGTTGAGTGCGTTTACCAGCTCTTTGCGAGAGACAGCGCTTTCCACATCTTCTTTGTCCGAAACGATATCGCACAGCTCGTCAAGCACCAGCGCCGTCTCACCGCCGCCTCGCTTTTGCGCACGGCTGTGCTTGTACCTGTTGAATGAAAGATTTCTGACTATCTTTCCGAGGAACGTTGAAAGTATGCTCGGCTTGTGCGGCGGCATCGTGTTCCACGCATTCATATATGTATCGTTTACACATTCCTGCGCATCTTCATTGCTGCTGAGGATATTGTAGGCTATCTTTGTGCAGTAATGCCCGTATTTTTCTGATGTCTCCGTTATCGCCTGCTCGTTTCTGTCCCAGTAGAGCTTTACTATCTTCTCGTCATCCATATTCTTTTTGCACCTCGCTTTCTTGTCTGTTCTACTCATATACACAACTTGTGAAAGGGAATCTTACAAGAAAAAACTGAAATTTTTCAAAAAATATTATACCATATATTATCATCATAGTAAAGCGGGCAAAAAAAGAATTACGAAGCAGTTTGTCTGCCTCGTAATTCAAAAGCTTTTTTATCCGCAGGGCTGGTCTTTCCGCCTGCGTGCATATTTTTTCAAGCACCGTTCTGCCTTGCCCAGCAGCTGCACGAACAGCGCCGTCAGCGCAAACACAGTGATTATCTCAAACAAACTGCTCATTTTCCTTTACCGCAGCCGCAGCCTGAGCAGCTCATCGGGCAGTGCCCGCATTTACCGCCGCAGATGGGTGACTTTCCTTTCTTTTTGTCTTTTATCATATTGCGGATTATCAGTGCAACGATACATATGAGCACGATGCAAACTATTATAGTCCCGATATTTGCGCCTATCCACGACAGCATTCTGATTCTCCTTTCATAGCCTTACTTTAAAGGTTTTGTTCGATCATTTTGTGCCCAATGCGAGCTTTTTGTTCTTGACTGTCAGCTTTGTTGCTTCCTTGTATGGTCTGAACAGCATAAAGATCATTCCGGCAAGAATGAGCAGTGCTGCGATAAGTCCCACAACATTCACTGTTGCGCCCGAAAGGAAGATGTTTCCGATCTGTGTTATCATCAGAGCGATGCAGTATGCAAATCCGCACTGATAGCCGATAGCGAACCAGGTCCACTTTGCATTGTTCATCTCACGCTTGATAGCGCCGA
>CAMYUO010000319.1 GCA_947302065.1 uncultured Clostridia bacterium
CTGAGCTTAAAATGTATCAGTGCGGTCTGCCTAAGGAAATGGCTCTCGAGCTGTTCAAGCCTTTCGTTATGAAGAGACTCGTTGATACCAACCCGACAATAAATATCAAGAGCGCAAGAAAAATGGTAGAAAGAGCTAAGCCTGAGGTCTGGGACGCTCTGGAGAACGTTATCAAGGGTCACCCTGTAATGCTCAACCGTGCGCCTACACTTCACAGACTTGGTATCCAGGCATTCGAGCCTGTACTCGTAGAGGGCAGAGCTATCAAGCTTCACCCGCTGGTATGTACAGCCTTCAACGCCGACTTCGACGGTGACCAGATGGCTGTTCACCTTCCTATCTCCGTAGAGGCACAGGCTGAGGCAAGATTCCTCATGCTCGCAGCTAATAACCTGCTCAAGCCTTCAGACGGAAGCCCTGTGGCTGTTCCTTCACAGGATATGCTGCTCGGTTCTTACTACCTCACACTCGCAAAGGACGGCGAGCCGGGCGAGGGCAAGGTATTCAGAGATGTAAACGAGGCTCTTATGGCTTACGATCAGAAGGTCGTTTCGCTCCAGTCCAAGATCAAGGTAAGGATCAGCAAGCAGATGGGCGACAAGCAGGTATCAAAGATCATTGATGCTACGGTCGGAAGACTTATCTTCAATGAGGTCATCCCACAGGATCTTGGCTATGTTGACAGAACAAGCTCCGACAGACAGTTCGATCTTGAAATAGATTTCCTTGTTAAGAAAAAGCAGCTCAAAGACCTTATCGACAAGTGCATCCACAAGCACGGCACAACAGCAACTTCCGAGGTGCTCGATAAGATCAAGGCTCTGGGCTATAAGTTCTCGACAAGAGCAGCTATCACTGTCGCTGTATGCGATGCCGAGATCCCGCCTGCAAAGAAGGATATCCTCGCAAAAGCAGACGCTCTCGTTGACAAGATCGACAAGCAGTATAAGAGAGGTTATATCTCAAGAGAAGAGAAGTCCAAGAAGTTCATCGAGATCTGGAACAAGGCAACAGATGAGGTAACTGCAGCCCTGCAGGCAAACCTTGACCCGTACAACCCGATCAACATGATGGCTGATTCGGGAGCCCGTGGTTCTATCAACCAGATCAGACAGCTCGCAGGTATGCGTGGACTTATCGCCAATACATCAGGTTCAACTATCGAGATGCCTATCAGAGCTAACTACCGTGAAGGTCTTAACATCCTGGAATACTTCATTTCTTCCCGTGGTGCTCGTAAGGGCCTTGCCGATACAGCTCTGCGTACAGCTGACTCGGGTTACTTGACAAGACGTCTTGTTGACGTTTCACAGGACGTTATCATCCACGAGGACGACTGCGGAAGCACAGTCGGAATCGAGATATTCGATATCAAGAACGGCAACGAAATGATCGAGCCGCTCACAGAAAGACTTATAGGCAGATACCTTGTTGAAGACTATAAGGACGCCCAGACAGGCGAGATGATCTGCTCCAAGAGCAAGCTCATCAACGAGCACGACGCTGCAAGAATCGTTGCTGCGCTTGAAAAGGACGGCAAGGATTCTATCCAGATCAGATCGGTACTCCAGTGTCAGTCAGAGCACGGCGTCTGCGCTAAGTGCTACGGCGCTAACCTCGCAACAGGCAATGTCGTTCAGGTCGGCGAGGCTGTCGGCGTAATCTCTGCTCAGTCTATCGGTGAGCCTGGTACACAGCTGACAATGAGAACGTTCCACACAGGTGGTATCGCTTCGGCAGAGGACATCACTCAGGGTCTTCCGAGAGTCGAGGAGCTGTTCGAGAGCCGTAAGCCTAAGGGCGCTGCTATCATCACAAGACTTGCGGGTATCGTAAGAATCGAAGAAATGAAGAAGCAGAAGCACATCACCGTTACAAGCGAGGACGTTAATAATCCTGACGAGGAGACATACGCTATCCCGTATGGCTACAAGATCAGAGTTCACGACGGCGACGTTGTAAAGGCTGGTGACTCTCTCACAGAGGGTTCCATCAACCCTGCCGATATTCTCGCAGTCAACGGCGCAAAGGCTGTTCAGAACTATATCATCACCGAAGTTCAGAAGGTTTACCGTCTGCAGGGTGTTGATATCAACGATAAGCACATCGAGGTCATCGTTCGTCAGATGATGAAGAAGGTCAAGATCGACGATCCGGGCTCCAGCTATCTGCTGCCTGGCACTCTCGTTGAGAGATCCGAGATCGCAAGAATGAATGCCGAGATCCAGGAGAGGATCGATGCAGGCGATGAGGACGCTAAGCTCATCACCACGCTGCCTGTTCTCCAGGGTATCACAAAGGCATCAAGCTACTCCGATTCGTTCCTGTCCGCTGCTTCATTCCAGGAGACCACAAAGGCTCTTACAGATGCGGCTATCAGAGGCAAGACCGATAAGCTCATGGGTCTTAAGGAAAACGTTATTATCGGTAAGCTCATCCCTGCAGGTACAGGTATGGATATCTATAATAACACCCAGATCGTTAAGATCGACAACCACCCTAAGACAGATGCTAACGGAAACGAAAACGGCAATGCCGCATTCTAAATCAGCATAGTAATTGCAAACAGGGATATGGGCAAATCACCCGTGTCCCTGTTTTTTTGTGCGTTTTTCCCGATGCACCAAGGCTTTGCAAAGCGCTTATTTGTGGAAAATTTCAAGCAAAAGTCCTTGACAAAGGTGCGAAAAACGTGTATAATATTAAGGCACGCCAATGTAGGCGAAGTGCGCCCATTTGGCGAAATGCAATAATTTTACGAAAGGAGAGAAATCATGCCAACCTTTAACCAGTTAGTAAGAAAGGGTAGAGATGTACTCGTGGACAAGTCCACAGCACCTGCACTTCAGAAGGGATTCAACTCCAAGAAGAAGGTAGTTATCAACCAGTCATGCCCACAGAAGCGTGGAGTATGCACAGTTGTAAGAACTGCTACACCTAAGAAGCCTAACTCAGCTATGAGAAAGGTTGCCAGAGTTAAGCTGACAAACGGAAACGAAGTAACAGCTTATATCCCGGGCATCGGTCACAATCTTCAGGAGCACAGCGTTGTTCTCATCAGAGGCGGACGTGTAAAG
>CAMYUO010000320.1 GCA_947302065.1 uncultured Clostridia bacterium
TGTATTATGGGGATCCTTGATTTTATACAGGATGAAATTCTCGGAATGAAATGGCTGAACAGGCTGATCGGCTCGCTGATGAACGCCTGCGGTCTTGATACAAGCAGAAAGCTCGGCGCAAGTGTGCAATTTTTCATCTATGATGTTATCAAGATCATGGTGCTGCTCGGTGTGCTGATATTTCTTATATCGTACGTTCAGAGCTATTTCCCGCCTGAAAGAACCAAAAAGATTCTCGGGCGTTTTCACGGTATTGGTGCAAACTGCATAGCAGCACTGCTCGGCACGCTCACACCCTTTTGTTCATGCTCGTCAATACCGCTGTTCATGGGTTTCACAAGTGCAGGTCTGCCGCTGGGCGTGACGTTCTCGTTTCTTATATCGTCACCAATGGTAGATCTCGGCTCTCTCGTTCTGCTGATGAGCGTATTCGGCTGGAAGGTCGCTGTGGTGTATGTAATTGTCGGACTTGTGATCGCAGTGGTCGGCGGAACGCTGATCGAAAAAATGCACCTTGAAGATCAGGTGGAGGAGTTTATCCGAAACGGAAAGAGCATTGATACTGCAAACAATAAGCTGACAAAACGTGACAGGCTTGAATTTTCGTGGGAACAGGTCATTGGAACAGTGAAAAAGGTCTTGCCCTATGTGCTGATCGGTGTGGGAATAGGTGCAGTTATCCACAACTGGATACCTCAGGAATGGATAGTCAGGGTACTTGGCAGCGGAAATCCTTTCGGCGTTATCATAGCTGCAATTTGCGGGATACCGATGTATGCGGACATATTCGGCTGTATCCCCATTACAGAGGCGCTGGTCGCAAAGGGCGCAAAACTTGGCGTTGTCCTTGCATTTATGATGGGAGTTATCACACTGTCTCTGCCATCGATAATAATGCTGAAAAAGGCTATCAAACCAAAGCTGCTCGGAATTTTCATAGCTATATGTACAGCAGGTATTATCCTTGTGGGATATTTCTTTAATATCATTCAAGACTATATCATTTAGGAGGAAAAGATTATGGCACTGTTTGGAAAGAAAAAAGAAGAAGCAAAGTCAGAAACGCCTTGCTGCTGCGGAGGTTCACAGTCTGCAAGAGAGGTCATTTCGACTTGCTGCGGAGAAAAGGTTGACGGCATCTGCTGTATCAAAGTTCTCGGTTCGGGCTGCAAGTCATGTCATCAGCTTTATGACAACGCCCTCAAAGCCGCCGAGGGTACGGGCATCGAGGTCGAGTACATTATCGATATGCAAAAGATCATGGAGTATGGCGTTATGTCTATGCCTGTGCTTGTGATAAACGAAAAGGTCGTATCGGTCGGCAGAGTATTGAAGCCTGCACAGATCCTGGATATGATAAAGCGATATGACGGATAAGCCGTGGTGAGAATGATTTCAGGGCTTTTTCTGTACTTGTGAGTTATTGTATTGTTTGGATAAACGGACACGAGAAGCGTTAGGAACATTTATCGGCTGAATTGCTGTTGATTTAATACATTTTGTATTGATTTGTTTGTCTATGTGGTGTATAATAAAACAAATAACTATCCCGATCAACGATCAATTGATACAGAACGGAGGATTTGTTATGAATTTTGACTTTCAGGCCTATGTAGACAGTATCAATGGTATGGCAGGCATTTATTCTTTTGATGTTTTCCCTGACGGCAGTTACAGCGAGATCAGACTGATGTCAGCTTTGCAGTCGGCTCTGTATATGCCTCAGGAGAATATGATATACGGAATATGATGAAAACAGCGGACGAGCGTATGTACAAGGATAAGCAGGAATTCTATCGGCTGAACCCTGAAAAGGCAGTCCGCAAATAAAGCGAAGCGCAGTATTATCATACATATCTGCTGTTGTGGTTTATAGGCTGGAGAGAGTATTATGGCGAAAGATATCGGTATCTTATTACACAAAAAAGTTCAGCGGTTCAGAAAATGGGCGGAAACAAATTATCCCGAAATAACAGAGGATAATGACAACGGCGAGTGGTGCTTTTGCGCCAGATATGATGAAATGTATTCCTGTGCCGTCGATGTGATAAAATGCGAACCTGCATCGGCTGCTGATAAGCAGATGATCGATGACCTTTTGTATGCCATTGCAAGAGATAACGAAGGTGAGAATATCATCGGGATATTGGAAGACTACAATGATTGGTTTTCGCTATTGTGCAGAGCCTGCTTTTCAGCTCCATATACCAATGCCAAATGGCAGTTTGCCAAAGGACTGAAAAATTACAGCGGCGATGATGACCTTAAAAGTCTGATATTTGAATTTCTTTCGATAGATAACGAGTATACCGAAAGAATGGCTTTGCAGTCATTGGCATCTATCGATCCGCAGCAGGCGGAAAAATACGCTGTGGAGTTCTGGAACAGAGGCAAATATGCAGAGGGTTCTTACGAAATAGAGTATCAGCGGATAATGGTGCTTCATGTGCTCTATCAGATAAGATCCGATAAACTGCAAGAGTATCTCAGCCTTGCAGAAAGATCGGACTATCAATATCTGAAGGGTAATGCTGAAGATATACGAGAAATGCTTAAAACAACTGAATGAACTATCAAGGCTGATGCGATCTGCACCAGCCTTTTTTGCACCCTTGAAATGATATCAATTGTCAGATTTCTTCGCATTTTTACAATATATATTGCATTTTTCTCAAAAGTGGTGTATACTATAATCAATTAATACTGTGATTGATAATTGTATTTTTTAATAGAACGGAGGGATTCTTATGGATCTTCAGGCGCTGGTCAATAAGTTCAAAATAATAGCAGGAGTTTATGCTTTCGATATCCTCCCCGACGGTACATACAGCGAGATTCGCATTATGGCAATTAACGCTCTCAACGATATGATGTTCAACGTCCTGCCCGACGCACCCGAGTTTTACCCGGGCGTTCCGCTGCGCAGATATTTCACCGAGATAAACCTCGAAAACTTTATGTATACAAGCGCGGTCAACAACGAGCCGCTCTATTCCTATGTCAACGCGTTCGGAATGTGGATAAAGGGCTTCTATCTGCCGCTTGACGAGGAGGGCAAT
>CAMYUO010000321.1 GCA_947302065.1 uncultured Clostridia bacterium
CGAGGACTGTGAGATAGCCGAGTCGGGAGACCACAAGAGACTTATGGATAGGGGCGGTATCTATCATAACATGGTCACAAAACGTGCAGTCAGCACGGGCTGGAAGAATTAAGGAGGACATTGGTAAATATCAATAAAAAAGCAAAGAGTAAACAGTGTTAACTTTACTTGACAGATCTTGGTGAGAAGTGTATAATATTCTTGTCGGTAAACAGTGTTTACTTTTGGAGGTGAGCATTTGTCAAGAGAAGATATAACAACTTTTATTACAGAAGCTGCATTCAGAGAATTTATGGAATACGGCTTTGAAAAGGCTTCTGTGCGGCGTATTGCGGGTGCTGTAGGTATTACGGCAGCCGCACTTTACAAGCATTTTCAGAACAAGGAGGAAATGTTTGCGGCGCTTGTCGAGCCCACCCTACAGGAATTCAGACAGGTCTATGATGAGATGAACAATAGCGCATTTGAACAGCTTCCGAAGGTCGGTATAAACGAGATATGGAAGGACTACGGCGGCGATGCAAGGATACTGATGCAGTTCATCTACTCGCATTTCAATGAGTTCAAGCTTATCGTGTGCCGTTCGCAGGGAACGAGGTACGGCAGCTTTATCCACGATGTTGCGGTTATGGAGGAAAAGACCACGCAGATGTTTATTGACAGGTGCAGAGAGCTTGGAACAGACATCAAGCCTGTTTCTGAAAAGGAACTGCATTTGCTCGTTACCGCAAATGTTTCCGCAGTGTTTGAGGCTGTGATACACGATTTTCCGGAGGCTGATGCTCTCCATTACGCCGATACGCTCGATGTGTTTTTCTCGGCAGGCTGGAAAAGATTATTCGGCATTTAATGCCGAATATATTTTGTGCATATGTTAGCTCGTGCTAATATTTAGGAGGTATATCTATGGATAAAAAACAGAAAAAGCGCTCGGCTATCAGCTGGGTAGCGGAATTCGCAGGGCAGAAGAGGTCAAACTATATTCTCAGCGTCCTGCTTGCGATGATGAAGGTAATCTGCGGTATCGTTCCGTATATCTTTATGGCAGATATTGTAAAACACCTGCTGGACGGCGAAAAGGATATGCAGGTATATATGAAAAGCTGCATTATGATGGCACTGTTCTGGGTGCTGTGCCGTATATGTCACGCGCTTTCAACAACGCTTTCTCACGCGGCAACCTTTGAAGTTCTTGCCAATATACGCCGTCAGCTCACCGAAAAGCTCTCAAAGATACCGCTGGGTTCGGTACTGTCACAGTCCAGCGGAACGTACAAGAATATCATCTGTGAGAGAGTTGACTCCATAGAAACGACCCTCGCGCACATCATACCCGAGGTGCTGTCTAACGTCTTTGTTCCTATAGTGCTCATAATCTATATGATGACGATCAGTGTAAAGCTGACGCTGCTTTCGCTGCTGTGTGTGCCTGTGGGAGCTTTCTTCTTTGCACTGATGATGAGAGGAAGTCAGGCAAGCTATGAGAATACCGTCGTCAAGACAAAGGCGCTCAACGATACAGCTGTTGAGTACATAAACGGTATCGAGGTCATCAAGGCTTTCGGCAAGGCTAAGACCTCCTACGACAAGTTTGTCACTGCCGCAAAGGAAGGTGCGGACTGTTTTATAGAATGGATGAGGCGCTGCAATGTCAATCAGAACCTTGCAATGCTTCTTATGCCGTCATTTCTGCTGGGACTTCTGCCCTTTGGCGCTCTTTCGTTTATGCACGGCAATATCAGCGGTGCGGACTTCCTTATGCTCATTATCCTGTCTCTCGGACTGGTCGCTCCTATCACGACAATCGCTTCATATATGTACGAGGTATCGAAGATGGGAACTATAATCGGTGAAGTGACGGAGATTCTTGAACGCAATGAGCTTATCCGTCCTGATACGCTTACTGAAAAGCCGTGTGGAACGGATATCGTGCTGAAAGATGTGCATTTCGGATACAAGGACAAGGAGATACTTCACGGTATCGACCTTGTGATAAAGCAGGGAACTGTAAATGCTCTTGTAGGTCCTTCGGGTTCTGGAAAGTCCACTATTGCAAAGCTCATCGCCTCATTCTGGGACGTTGACAGCGGAAGTATCACCTTCGGCGGAGTTGATATCCGCAAGCTGCCGCTTAACGAGTATAACCACAATATCGCCTATGTATCGCAGGATAATTACCTGTTTGACGAGACCATAATGGACAATATCCGTATGGGTGCTCCCAACGCAAGCGACGATGACGTTATAAACGCCGCAAAGCAGTGCGGCTGCCACGACTTCATCATGCAGCTCGAAAAAGGCTATCAGACAGTTGTCGGCGGTGCAGGCGGTCATCTCTCGGGCGGTGAACGTCAGCGAATCTCAATTGCGAGGGCAATGCTGAAAAATGCTCCCGTAATTATCCTTGACGAAGCGACTGCCTACACCGACCCCGAAAACGAGTCTCTTGTGCAGTCATCAGTGGCAAAGCTGGTGCAGGGAAAAACGCTGCTCGTCATCGCACACAGACTATCGACTATCGCAACAGCAGATCAGATAATACTTATCAACGACGGCAGAGTTGAAGCGAAAGGCACACAGCAGCAGCTAATCCAAGAATCGCCGCTGTATGCACAGATGTGGAAGGCACATATAGCAGTAAAGGAGGGAGCATAATGTTTACAGCACTGAAAAGATTTTTCGATTTCTGTAATAAAACCGACAGGGACAAAATGTACAAGGCTATCGGACTCGGAGTTGTAAAGGCTGTGTTTGCGGCACTCAGGATCACGGCTATTGCAGCTATAGTTAAGGGCATCATAGACAATGATATGAAGAATGAATACATCTTTGCAGCCCTTGCGATACTGGGAGTATCGCTTCTCGGTCAGTTCATCATCAATCTTAAAACAACAATGCTCCAGTGTGAAGCAGGCTACCATTCCTGCTGCAACAAGCGAATAGAAATAGCCGAGCATATGCGTTATCTGCCTATGGGATACTTCAATGACAATATTCTCGGTCACATCACAAGCGTTACAACAAACAC
>CAMYUO010000322.1 GCA_947302065.1 uncultured Clostridia bacterium
TGATGAGCGAGAGCACCTATTTCAGACAGATATTCATAAACACGATCCACCAGTCTCTTTATAAGGATAAGATACTCAAGCACACCACGCAGGGCGGTTATTTCACGCTTATCGGCGGACTTGACAACATCTCTCACCTGCTGCCGTTCTACGATATGTGGGATATAAGCCGTGACATCAGAAAAGATGAAAAAGCTCTCGCCTACTGGAAGAACACGCCCGCAGAAACTATCTCGGCAGAGCTTTCAAAAGCTCCGTTCGGCGACAGGCTGCTTGCGTATATAGACAAGTTCGGCTACCATTCAAAGAAAGAGCTTGACGTAACCTACCCGTCATTCTACGAGGATATCCCCGAGGTAGTCAGCGATCTAAAAAACACCTGCGAGCTTGACGATGTCTGCTCACCGCAGGCAGATGCAAAGCGCCTTGACGAAGATTTCAAAAAGGAAATGGCAGGCATAAAGTCAAAGTTATCCGCATCAAAGTACAAAAAGGTCGAAAAGACCGTCAAAGAAATGAGAAAAATGCTTTGGTGGCGTGAGGAGTTCAGAGACGTTTCAACAAGGTTTTACTGCATAATAAGAGCCTATACCGTAAGGCTTGCGCAAAGCCTTTGCAGCGAGGGCATCATCTCAGAAGAGAATGACATCTGGTTCACCAAGATAGAAGATGTCCGCAGCTTTATCGACGGAAAGATAGACAAAGAAGAGCTCGGCAGGATAATCAAACGCAATAAGATATACTACGACTGCTTCCGCAATTACACCAACGAGAACGAGATAGGCTCGTCGTTTGACAACAGCGTCAAAAAGAAAGCAAGCGGCTCGCTCAGCGGCATCGGCTGCTCATGCTTCAAAGCAACAGGCACAGCACGAGTTATCCACTCGCTCGATGAAACAGACCGCTTGCAGCAGGGCGATATCCTCATCACCCGATTCACCGATACAGGCTGGACAGGCAAATTTGCAATGCTCAGCGGTATCGTTACCGAATACGGCGGCATACTCTGCCACGCAGCGATAGTTTCAAGAGAATACGGCATACCCTGTGTCGTATGCGCCGAGAACGCAACAAAGCTCATCAAGGACGGCGACGTCATAACCATAAACGGCGAAACAGGCGAGATAATCACAAGCGTAAAGAAATAAGCCTGCTGAGCCTGCAAAGCTTCAATACTTCGGAGAATATAATGGCTAAGATATACGACAGACAAAACCAAGTGTATTATGAGGATAAACAGTACGGCGGAAAAGCGCTGAAATTTCTCTATGGCAATGCCTTAGGGCGTGTTCTGCTGCGATTGTTCATCGCAGGCAAATGGTATTCACGCCGCAACGCCAAAAAGAACTCTGCACCTGCATCAAGGCGAAAGATAGCGCCGTTCATAAAAGAATACGGCATCGACATGAGCGATTATGAAAAGCGCAGATATAAAAGCTTTGCTGACTTTTTCACACGTCAGATAAAGCCCGGCAAACGCCCTGTCGGTACCGATAAGAACGAGCTTATCGCCGTTGCGGACAGCAAGCTGCTGTGCTATAAGATAACATCTGACGGCAGGATACCGATAAAGAACAGCATCTATACCGCAAGTGAGATAATCGGCGAAAAACTGCCGAAAGAGTTTTACGGCGGAGACTGCCTTGTGTTCCGCCTGACCGTTGACGACTATCATCACTACTGCTTTTTTGACGACGGCAGGATACTGCGTGAAAAATACATCGACGGCAGACTGCACACCGTAAGTCCCATCTCCGCAAAACGCTATAAGGTCTATTCGGAGAACTGCCGCAGCGTTTCGCTTTTGCAGACGCAGAATTTCGGCACCTGCTGGCAGATAGAGATAGGCGCTCTGCTCGTCGGACTGATAAACAACAGAAAGCTCACAAGCTTTTCACGCGGCGAGGAAAAAGGCTATTTTGAAATGGGCGGTTCGACCTGCGTGGTGCTGCTTAAAAAGGGCGCTGTGAGCATAGATGAAGATATCCTGCGCAGCTCTGCAAAGGGCATCGAAACAAAGATACAAATGGGAAAAAGGATAGGGATGAAAAATGCTTAAAAGGCTTCATATCTATTTCAAGGAGATGTATCCGCTTTTACCGAGGCTCCTGCTCGGCTTTATAGTTTTCGGCGAGATATATTTCATACTCCTGCTCAATTACGGCATAACAGATTTTTCACTCGGCATACAGGAGATAGTAGGTTCGCTGACCGTGTTCGGTTTTCTCATGTTTCTGCGCATCGCAGATGATTTCAAAGACTACGAAACGGACAAAAGGCTATTCCCGCACAGAGCGTTCCCCAGCGGCAAGGTCTATAAAAGAGACCTCAACACCGTCGCCGCCATAGACCTCGGCGTGATGACGGTGCTCAACCTCGTCTTTATGAACAATATACCGTTCTTCCTGTTTCTTATCGCTTACGGCATACTTATGTCGCTGTGGTTCTTCCAGAAAAACAAGATAAGCAAAAGTCTGCCGATGGCGCTTGTCACACACAACCCCGTGCAGATGGTGCTAAACCTCTATATAATCTCGTTCTGCTGTATCAAGTATGACCTTTATCCGTTCACGCTGACAGCATTTCTGGTGCTGATGACGCTTTACTTCCCTGCACTTATCTGGGAAGTTTCAAGAAAGATTCGTGCGCCGAAAGACGAAACAGAGTATACGACCTACTCCAAGCTTTTTGGCTATAAAAAAGCCACGATGTTCGTGCTGATAATGACTGTCGTGGATATAATCACGAATTTCATTCTGGTATACAAACTGAACATGATAGGCTTTGTTATCCTGCTTATCAACGTAATCGTCATGACGCTTGAATTCGTAGCGTTCATGAAAGACCCCGAAAAGTTCAAGCTCGTTACAAGAGTCGAGATATACACCTACATTCAGGAAGGCACAATGCTCCTGATAATACCTGCATATATGATATGGGGAAGAATATGACTGACTTTATCACTTGTGAAAACTATAAACAGCATACTAAACCAGAAAACGTTAAAAAACAAACCAAAAAGC
>CAMYUO010000323.1 GCA_947302065.1 uncultured Clostridia bacterium
AAGTTCATGAAGCTTGTCGATATGATCTTTGAGTATTGTTTCACACTTTTCAAAAGCGTCCTCAACAACAGCACGGATCTCATGGTCGATCTCAGCTGCAACAGCATCTGAATAGCTTGGTGTAGCGCTGTAATCTCTGCCGAGGAATACCTCGTGATCACCCTGACCGTAAACGATAGGGCCGAGATTATCACTGAAACCGTATCTTGTGACCATAGCTCTTGCTGTAGATGTTGCTCTCTCAAGGTCATTTGAAGCACCTGTGGAGATATCATCAAGTATGAGCTTTTCAGCCACACGACCGCCGAGCAGAACGATAATGCTTTCAGCCATCTGATTCTTGCTTACATAGCTGTCATCCTTTTCAGGTCTTGACATTGTAAATCCGCCTGCCTGACCACGAGGAATGATAGTAACATAATGAACATCATCCTGAGTCTTGCAGTAGTAGTGGCAAAGTGCATGACCGCCCTCATGATAAGCGGTAAGCTTCTTTTCCTTTTCAGTAACGATCCTGGACTTCTTTTCAGGACCCATAACAACTTTGAGTGAAGCCTCTTCGATATCAGCTTCTGTGATAGCTTTCCTGTTGTTTCTTGCAGCAAGCAGTGAAGCCTCATTTACGAGGTTTTCAAGATCTGCACCTGTGAAACCGACAGTTGTCTTTGCGATGACCTTAAGATCAACGTCAGGTCCGAGCGGCTTATTTCTGGTGTGTACTTTAAGAATGTCCTCTCTGCCCTTCACGTCAGGTCTGCCGACAACGATGTGTCTGTCAAATCTGCCCGGTCTGAGAAGTGCCGGGTCAAGTATATCACGTCTGTTGGTAGCCGCCATAACGATAACGGAAGTGTTATCCTCGAATCCGTCCATTTCAACAAGCAGCTGGTTAAGTGTCTGCTCACGCTCATCATGACCGCCGCCAAGACCGGCACCACGCTGACGACCAACTGCATCGATCTCATCAATAAAGATGATGGACGGCGAGCTCTTCTTTGCCTGTTCGAACAGGTCTCTGACTCTTGATGCACCGACACCGACGAACATTTCTACGAAGTCCGAACCGGAAATCGAGAAAAACGGTACCTTTGCCTCACCTGCAACAGCTCTTGCAAGAAGCGTTTTACCTGTACCAGGAGGGCCCTCAAGAAGAACGCCCTTAGGGATCCTTGCTCCGATGTCGATATATTTCTTATTATCACGCAGGAAGTCAACGATCTCCTGCAGTTCTTCTTTTTCTTCATCTGCACCTGCAACATCTGCAAAAGTGGCCTTTTTGCTGCTTGCCGCAACTCTCGCATTCGATTTGCCGAAAGATGACATTTTTCCGCCGTTTGCACTTCTCATCATAAAGATGAAGATAAAGATCATTGCGCCGAGCATCAGAAGTGTTGGTATCAGATTCAATAGAAAGCTGTTGTCTGAGATCGGAATGAGATCATAAACCAACGGATCATTCGGGTTATCGGCATCATAGCGCTTTCTATAATTGTTCTGAGTCTCTTCGCCGAGTATCTCGCTTGCAAACAATGAAACATTAGGAACACTGTATACATGTTTTGCAGTATCCTTGCTCTCATTTTTGAGCTTGTACTTGAGTTCTCCGCTTCCGAGATCAAGAGTGAACTCACTGACCTCAAGCTTATCAAAGTGCTCAATGACCTCTGAGTATTTAACGTCTTCCGAACCGCTGCTCATATTAGAGAGCATAAATACGATTCCGCCCACAACACAAATGGACACCAGCAAATAGATCAGTAATGTCTTACCGCCGCTGTTCTTCAATTGATCACAACCTTTTTTCTAATTAGATTTTACTTTCCTTGAACAAAAAGAATTATATATCTTAAATGTGATAACTATATGATATAATCAATAGCAAATGTTAGCACCTTTTTTGTATCTTTTGAAATTTTCACTCGTTCACAAACTCCGCTGCCCTCAACGAACACAGCACCGTCATCATCATAGATAACCACCGCACTTGCACGCTTTTCCAAAGGCAGATTGTTTTTCAAAAGCTTTCTTATGCTGTAATCTGTATCTCGATTGACAAGATGTATCCTGTCTCCCTCATTATACTTATGCAGCACAAGTCCAGGTTTTATTTTATCACAATCCATGCAACAATTTGCAAACAAATTATGAACATTATCATATTTGCAATCAATAGACTCCAGATTTACAGTCTTAAAGACAATTTTCCTGCCGCCGTAAGTATACTCACCGTCTCCGTTGATTTTGACAGGAGCAATATCGGCAGTATCCAAAAGGCGTGCTTGTTCGATACTTGCACGGCCATTTTTACTGATCAGGAACTTATCGCCGGCAATATTCATTTTACCGCCATTGCGGATAAGATCATTTATCAGCGGCATTTTTTCGCTTGATACGCTTATATCATTGTTTTGCAGCCACATCATCAGTACACGATCGCTGATACAGTCATCGAGCTGATAAAGCGCTGAAACCTCAATATTTCCGTCAGATATACAACTATCATACGCCTGCAAAGCGCATTTTTCAAGATAAAGCATATCTTTGCGCAGATATGAGAGAGTATTTGCATAGCTCTTCATAAGCGATGAGTTTATCCGTTCAAGCTGAGGGATCACGTTATGCCTTATTCGGTTGCGTGTATAGTCATCAGTAAGATTTGTTGAATCGGTAACATAATCCTGACTGCTGCGCTCCAGAAAAGCAAGTATCTCTTCTCTTGTGCAGTTTATCAGCGGTCTTACTATATTATCCCGTTTAGGCGGAATAGAGCAAAGACCTTTCAAGCCTGTTCCTCTTGCGAGGTTAAAAACAGTTGTTTCTATGCAATCAGAAAGCGAATGTGCAGTACATATTTTGTCTGCGCCAAGCTGCTGAAATATCTCGTATCTCAGTTCCCTTGCGCCTTCTTCGGTAGAAACAGAATGCTCATTGCAATAAGTTTTAACGTCGATCCTTTTGACTGTCAGCTCGATCCCCTGCTTTTCACAGAGCTCGTCGCAGAATTTCTGATCTCGTTCGCTTTC